>DATMZB010000218.1:0-14196 GCA_035560655.1 Methanotrichaceae archaeon
GCTCAAAGGTGCTACATAGAGGCCAAAGAGTCCTTAAAAATAGAAAACATTATATCTGCCAATTTCTGCATTCGTACATATGGGCAAGCATGAAGTCAGGTGCGTGGGCTGCGGATCGGTTCAACAGCCCTATGCCCTGAGCTGCAATAAAGGTGACGGCTCCCTTCTGAGGGCCTGTTATGCACAGAAAAGGCTCCGCCTGCAGGACCTTCCAGGGATCTGGAAGTTCCTGGACTGGCTGCCTGTGCAGGGCATAATTCCTGGATCTGGCGAGGGATCTGTGACCTATCGATCCTCGGCTCTTGCCGGGGTCCTGGGCCTAAAAAACCTGTTCATAAGCTTTTCGGGATACTGGCCCGAGAAGGGCGCCAGGATGACGACCTGCAGCTTCAAGGACCTGGAGGCGCCGCCTACTGTGCAGAGGTGCCTGGAGAGGCATGACGGCCGCACGCTGGTCATAGCCTCAGCAGGAAACACCGCCCGGGCATTTGCCCAGGTGGCGTCCATAGCCGGCCTTCCTGTCGTTTTGGTGGTGCCGGAGGTTGCCCTGCACCGCCTGTGGATCACTTCAATGATAGGAAAAATAACGCTCATTGGCGTCAGGGGGGACTACACAGACGCTATACAGATCGCCGACAAAATCTCTGCGCTTGAGGGATTTGTGGGCGAGGGCGGTGCCAGGAACATAGCCAGAAGAGATGGCATGGGCACTGTGATGCTCGAGGCCGCGCTCACAATAGGAGATCTGCCCGACCATTACTTCCAGGCAGTTGGAAGCGGAACAGGAGGCATAGCCGCCTGGGAGGCTGCAATGAGGCTCATTGAGGATGGAAGGTTTGGATCAAAGCTTCCCAGGCTCCACCTGGCCCAGAACCTTCCAAACGCACCCATATATGCGGCCTGGTCAGGGTGCGATCTTGGGACGAGCTGCAAACCTCAGGAGATGTTCGATGACGTCCTCTTCAACCGCAGGCCTCCGTACTCTGTAAAGGGCGGTGTCTGCGATGCTCTGTCAGACTGTGGTGGAGAGATCTACGGAGTGACCAACCAGGAGGCTGCCGGTGCCAAAGCCCTCTTTGAGAGCGCCGAGGAGATCGATATATTCAATGCGGCTGCAGTGGCCGTGGCCGCCCTGGTCAGGGCATGCGACCTTGGGAAGGTTTCACCTGGTGACAAAATACTTTTGAACATCACAGGAGGCGGCCTGTCCAGGCTTAAAGAGGATCTGGCACCTGCTGCTTTGAAATGCGATATCCTGGTCTCAAGCCCTGATGAGGCCACCAAATTTCTGGAGGGATGACAATAGATACACTTAATCTTACCATCAAGGGCGGCGTAGATAAGGATGGGATGCCGGACTTGTTAGAAGAGATCACCATCGGCCGCGGCGAGATCATAGGCATAGTCGGGCCCACAGGCTCGGGCAAGTCCACTCTAATAGGCGATATAGAGCAGCTGGCCCGCGGAGACACCTCATCTGGAAGGACCATACTCATTAACGGCTCATCCCCAGATGGGTCCATGAGGACTGATCCCAGAAAGAAGCTGATAGCCCAGCTCTCCCAGAACATGCATTTCCTGGCAGACATGTCCGTGGAGGATTTCCTGAAGATGCACGCCAAGAGCCGGGGAAAGGACCCGGGCCTGGCTGAGAGGGTAGTTGAGCTTGCAAACACGCTCACGGGCGAGCCCGTCAACCCCGCCCACCAGCTTACAATCCTCTCCGGCGGTCAGTCCAGGGCCCTGATGACTGCGGATATTGCGGTCATCAGCGACTCGCCCATTGTTCTGATAGATGAGATAGAGAATGCAGGAATTAAGAAGCAGGAGGCTTTGAGCCTTCTGTCAGGCGAGGGAAAGATCGTGGTCGTGGTGACCCACGACCCAATGCTTGCGCTCATGACCTCTCGCAGGATTGTGATGAAGAACGGGGGCATGGTGAAGGTTCTGGACACCACTGATGAAGAGCACCGCGTCTTCCAGGACCTCTTGAAGATAGACGACTGGCTCATGGCCCTGCGGGAGACGATACGCCACGGAGAGGTAGTTAGAGCATGAAGCTGGTGGTGGTGGCGGGCACGCCCGGTTCCGGCAAGACATCAGTTCTCATGCATGCAGTAAAGGATCTCAAGAGGCTGGGCCTGCGACCGGCTCTGGTCAAGATAGACTGCCTCTGGACTGAGGATGATAAAAGGTTCAAGCGCCTGGAGGTGCCGGTCAGCGTCGGGCTCTCCAGGGACATGTGCCCTGACCACTATGCCATCTACAACTTCGATGAGATGATGGACTGGGCAAGGTCAGAGGATGCAGACGTGCTCTTAAACGAGACTGCAGGCCTGTGCCTCAGGTGCGCGCCATACCCGGACGGCTGCCTGGCCATATGCGTCATAGATGTCACCACAGGCCCAAACACTCCACTCAAGGTCGGACCGCTTCTGACCACTGCCGATGTCTCTGTCATGACAAAGGGCGACCTGGTCTCACAGGCTGAGAGAGAGGTGTTCAGGGAAAGAATTTTGGAGGCAAACCCCAAATGCCGCATAGTTGAGGCAAATGGGCTCAGCGGCAAGGGCTCGGCAGAGCTTGCAGAGATGATCAGGTCCTGGCCGGATGCATCAGGCGAGATGAAGCTGCGTCACAACCCGCCACTGGCCATCTGCACCCTGTGCTCAGGCGAGCTGCGCATATCCAAGGAGCATCACCGTGGAGTTTTACGCCATATGGACGGCTTCATGGAGTACACCGGTGAGTGACCATGAGCGAGATATCCGACCTTCTGCCGGGGTTCAACTGCGGAGAGTGCGGGCACAGGAACTGCGCCGACTTTGCAGAGAAGCTGGCATTCGCTGCCGACCTCACGCTCTGCCCATTCCTTGCCCAGGAGAGGTTCGAGAAGAACCTGGCCAGGATCACAGGCCTGCTCTCGCATGATCGCAGGTCTGATTCAAACCTCACTGGAATTGTAGACGGCTTGAGCGCTGATTTTGCTCTGGGGCCGCTGCATGGCGAGCCGTCATGCCGTGAGGATTTATATCCATTCGACAGGGATGCGAAGATTGCTGCTGGCGATATTATAAGGTACCGGCCGCTGGGGTGTCCGGTTACTCATTTTGCGAAGGTCTTAAAATTCGGGCGCGGGATCGCCACGGTCCATATTGTTGGTCCTAGGCACCTCATGGGCGACAAGGATTTTCAATTCAATGATGTGGGGATCTGCATGGTGGCAGCCTTCGAGGGGACTGTGGTCCGCGGAGATGTGCCAAAGGTGTGCGCAACTGTCAAGTTCCTGCCGGATCACTGCATGATGCAGAAGGTTCATTCTGGCATCGTGGTCCACTCTGAGGGGAAGATGGTGAGGATTGAAGGGATAGATTTGAAGGTGTGGTGAGAGTTCTGGAATAGCTGAGTTTTTTCTTACCAGCTGGGGGGTCGCAATCGAATCTGCCTGCATTTTCTATCTCATTTGCTTTTATAAGATACTGTCGTGTCAGAATGGCTCTTATCTTTAGCATTAAAAGATGAGAGGCCCAAGAGCAAAATATATCTAATAATAGGTAATGACTCAGGATATGACCGCTGAGTTGGGGGCTCTGCCACTCAAGCCAGGAGCTGGACATTTGTGGCTATTTGCCCTTGAAACCTCTGATGCGTCTCCATACCTTTCCATTGACATGGCTCAGTCAGGAGTTCTGTCATTCATGCACCAAGTCATGCTTTTGAATCCCACCACCCATACTGGCATGCATTGGTTAACAGCTCCTTCGCCATAACCTGTTTACCCAGACCAAAGAAGCATGACGTCATGCTTTGGTGATATTTATGTGCAATAGCCCTCTAGGTAAGCTCTCGCCAAAGAGTTTGTTGAGGATCTGCCTGGTCGCATCTATCCTGTGCTCTGGATTATGTGCAGAAGCATCCTCTCAGGAAGGTCAGGCCGACTACTCCGACCTCGCATTTAGCAGATTCGACCTGCCGTCTCCTTCAAGCTTCTTTGCCACCGACCAGAACTTTATAGTGGGTGGAGGGGACGCTGCTTCCCAGCCTTCCAAGGACATTTCTTATTACATATCCGACTCGGAGCTGCTGAGCCTTCAATATTATTACACATCATCATTCTACAGGGAGGTCAAATCCACACATGACTATGTCTTCAATTATAAGAACTACGAGGACACTCAGGTTATTAAGACTGAGGATCTAATCACAGTCCTCTTCGTATTCAACGACGTGCCAAACGCGACGTCTTATTATAATGGAATGAAGGCAAAGATCCTTCAAGAGGTATCTCAGCCGCCACCTCAGGGCGTGGAGCTGCTTGGAGAGACCTACGGTGACGAATCTACCTGTATCCTTGCCACAACCCCCTTCTTTGCGGGTGGCAATCAAAAGAGGTTAGTTGCAATATTTAGGATCCGGAACGCAGTAGCTATATTCACAGTATTGAAGTGGTTTGAGGGCGTGCCTGCAGAGTACAAAGGCGAAGATGGAAATGATGTCAAGATAGAGCAAACTGAAGTCCTGGGAAACCTCTTAAACTGCAGGGACTTTGGACAAAGAGCCCTCAGAAGCTGGAGCGAACGGCTATCCAGAGAATTGCCTCTCATTCCCACTGTGGCATCTGTTTCTGTGGAGGTCAACCCGGCCACCAATAAACCCTACCGGGGGCTGGCTGCTGATGGCGTGAGCAACCTGAGGATCGACCTCAACTTCCCCCATTTGAAAAAGGGACTCATAGTTATAAAGAAGCCTGCACTGGGCCGCTTTGAGGGTGACACTTTGAATGCCAACGGCGAGGTTGGGCTTGACGGCCTTGGACGGGCGACCGTCGTGTATTACCCGCCAGATTATCTCAAAAGCGCTGATTTGAATGGGAGAATTGAGCTCATACATGGCAGCGATGCACCACCAGTGAGGGGGGCGCAGGTGCCTCTGGACTTCGTATACCGTGATGCAGAAAACAAAGAATGCAGGCAGACCTTGGAGATAACAGCATACCGCCCGCCCGTCCTGCTCATACACGGGATCTTCGGCGATAAGACCACCTGGAAAAAGCTGGATGAGTATCTGCACGATAAAGGATTTGATTCCTCTGTAGACGAGTACTATTCAGGCGATGAGTCCATAGAAGCCCTGGCAGAGCATCTGGGCGAGAATATAGCAGACCAGATCAATGATTACTCGGCCAGCGATATAAAGCTTGCAAAGGTGGACTCGGTAGGACACAGCCTGGGCGGGCTCATCAGCAGATATTATGCCAAGAGTGATCATGGAAACCTCCGAAAGGTCATAATGGTGGCAACCCCCAACCATGGTGTCAGTTATGTATACAGGACTATCGGAAAGGGTTATTCACTTTTCATGACCTGGAGTGCGCATCATAAAAGAGCTGCAGAAGAGCTGTATTATAAAAGCAAGTTCATTGAAGAGCTGAACCTCAATGAGAAGCAGTGCGGGCATTTGAACCCCGAGGTCCAGTATGGCAATATATACTGCCACTACAACAGCTATGTGTTTAAAGATAATGAGTTTGCCCAGGAGCTGATGAAGGAAAGGACGCAGCCGTACCGTCCCCAGGCACCTCTGGTGTCCACCATGACTCGTGATGAATTGTACCATTCCATAGATAGTGGTGCTCAGACTGATGGGATAGTGAGCAGCGCATCAGCGCATCTAAATGGGGTGGAAGCATTCACGATCAACGATGTCAGCCACTCCAGTTCACTTCCTGCCAGTTGGTATGGGCCTTCCATCACTGAATCTTCGGAGATGATGAACAAAGTCGAGCAATGGCTGACTGGAGAGATTCCTTCTAGAGTGAGATGGACCTATGCAGAAGCATTCGATGGCCAGGGGAAGGCCTATCAACAGATGCAAAATGGCGAAAAGAAGGAGATAACTGCCTATCCAGTAGAGCTGAACCGGTTAGATTCCATATCTACCGATGAAGGTGGCAAAGCATCGGTGCGCTTAATTCAAATGGTCGGATCAGCTCGCAGCGTATTCGGGCTGATCTGCCTGGATTCGAATAGCGAGATGTGCCTGAACTTCGTCTCCCCGATAAATGTGGAGATTCAGATGAAGAGGGGAAATGCCAGGTTCATCTGCTACGGCCAGAAAGGGAGCTATTCCATTGATATAGGCAGAGAAGGAGATAAGATATACGATTTTGAGCCAAGAGCACTGGTTCAGCACCTAAACACCGATTTCGTCGTATCTGTCGGCGATGATGTCAGGATCTATTCCCTCAATGGTACTATGATTATCAGAAACTTCCAGCAGAACGAGACTGTCTTCACTGAAGCGCTGACCGATGGCCAGGGCGCTATCCTGAATGCGAACGGGTCTGCGAGGGAGGTAGGCCTGCCACAAGAGAGGTGGTGGAGCGACCAATTCTACAGCAGCTCGGCCCAATCCTCATCAAACTACAGCGGCTCGGCCCCGACCTCATCATCAAATGTTTCAGCCGAGAGAATCCCTTCCAACCGAATAACCGTCGGCGGGAGCGGTTCAGACTATTCAAGGATACAAGATGCCATCAACGCCTCAAAGGGGGGAGGCGTAATAGAGATACAGAGCGGAATATATCGTGAGGCAGTGAATGTGACCAAGCCACTCATCATAAAGGGCAGATCGGCAGGATCTCAGATGCCTGTGATAGATCCCGGCATGGGCTATTATGGATTGACTCTCTCATCAGACGGTACATCTATAGAAGGATTGGCGGTGAGGAACTCCAGCGCAGGTGTTTTTTGCGCTAAGTGCAGTGGCATCACCATAAAAAACGTGACAAGCGAATACAACTTATACGGCATATATTTGGATGGCACTGTTGGCTCCAAGCTTATTGATAACGACCTCAGCCACAATCAGTGGGGGGTTGTACTCAGAGATTCCAGCAACAATACACTGGTGGGCAATGTGGTGAAGGATAATAATGTCTTTGGCATCTTCCTATTCGGGACCAGTTCCAAGAACTGGCTTTCCAGAAATATCCTTGCTGGCAACCTGCAGTCAGATGCCAGGGATATGGGCATAGACAACCATTGGGACGGCGAATCCAAAGGCGATAACTATAGCAATAGGTTATTAGATAATTTGGAATGAGCCATTTATATGATACCTGCCTTGTGGCCCTCACGAGATTCACCCAAGCCTCTGGATGGGATCAGGCGCCTGTTGGGTGAGGAGGATTTTCTATTCAAGGATTGAGGGGAGAGACCTTAAGGTGTGTTAAACGATGAATATGTCAACTACCATGGCATTCTTCCGGTTTTTTATACCAGGCCTCGATATGCCTTTTCATTGATTTTGAGGCCTAGAGGGGCGCATGACACGCCCTTCTAGCCAGGATTTCATTAAGCCTCTATCTTTGGAGCGGCTCTCAAACCAATATGCAAGTATTTGATCCTGCCATCCTTGCCCGGCACAAATCCGATATACATTGGGTCCGGATTCCCCGGAATTGCACAAGTGAAGAGATCCTTGCCTGCATTCTCTATAGACATTTCATGGCCGCTGCTGCTCTTAAGCATCAGCTTGCCGTCCTTCACTATGACGCCGGTAGCGTTCTCGGGATGCTGTGGATCCTGCGAGTAGTTGCCCACGTACCTGGCCATCTCAGATTCGTTCATGTCCTGAGGCGTCTCCACAACCTCGGGCTTCAGGGGCAACATCATCTCAAAGGCCTTCCTTGTGGAGTTGGGCATCTCTCTGCTCACACCATTGTTCAGGATTATGAGTGCGAACTTGTGCTCTGGCACCATCTTGAATACGCAGGTGAAGCTCAACTGGTTTCCGCCGTGCTCAACCACATCAACGCCTCTGTAGTCATGCAGCATCATGCCATAGCCATAGCTGCCGCCAGGATAGATGCTGACCAGATCAGCATGGGGCGTGAACATCTCTTTTATGATCGAAGAAGAGAGGACCTGCTTGCCATCCAGTGTGCCGTTGTTCATCAGCGCCGTGGCAAACCTGGCCATATCCTGAACATTGGAGAAGAGGAACCCGGCGGGCCACAAGTAAGCATATTCCTCAAATGGCCTCATGACTGTCAACTTCTCAGATGCGTTGCCGGCATGTCCCACTGCCATGGGATGGGTCACAGCAGTCTCCAGGTAGAATGTGGAGTTGTTCATGCCCACTGGCTTTAGGACTCTCTCCGCCACAGCTTCAGAATAAGGCGTTCCACCAACGGTCTGGGCCAGGTAGCCTGCCAGGGAGAATCCCTCATTTGAGTAAGAGAAGACATCTCCGGGCTCAGAGAAGAAGAGGGTATCGTTAAAGGACCTTATGCGTTCCTCCAGGCCGGATTCGACGTCCCATTTTATATCATCAGGCCAGGAAAGCTCTTTTAAGCCTGCCGTGTGGCTGAGGAGCTGGTGGACAGTGACATTGGAAAGCCTGGGGCTCATCCCTTCTATGTAGTTGCCCGCAGGCTTATTGATATCCACCTTTCCCCCTTCTGCCAGAGAGAGAACTGTGTAGGCAGTGAAAGCCTTGGTAGTGGAGCCTATCAAGAACAGGGTTTCCGGTGTCACGGGCTGGCCACTCTCAACATTGGCCACCCCAAAGCCCTTGGCATAAACTACCTTATTGTCGCTGATTATAGCCACGGCACATCCCGGGGTGTTGGTCACCTTAAGCTCCTCCTGGATGGCCTTGTCCAGTGGGCTGAAGTCAGTTACATTAGAAGCAGATGCCGATGGTGCTATAAGAGCTGCCATCAGCACCGTACATAAAATCTCGATCCCTCTCACGCGATCTCCTCCTATAAATCTCACCATCAGCCGTCGATTTGGATGATGGCATTTGTATAGATTTCGCGCTATTAGGTACGTCAAGTATTTATAAGTATCGACATATTTACCGCAAAGAGATTAATTGTGGCCTCATGAGATGACATTGTGACGATATTTGCGATATGACATTGTGACGATATATCTGAAGATTCCTAAAAGATATTCTCTCAGTACGATATTGGCAATAACGCCCTTGGTGCTGATTTCTCAGGCGATGATATTGGCGACAATGGCAGTTGACTCATGGACATCATCCTCAGAAAATGGTGGATCAAAGGCCGTGTGGAATGTGTGCTATCTTAGAGCAACCTATCGAAATAAGCGGCAGGTATTTCATTTGAGAGAGACACAGTCTGCAGTAGAAAACTTCTTCTGATGGATGAATTAAGGTGCGACTTTAAGACGCTGATTTAAGATGCAACTTAGGAAGCGATTGAAATGAGCGTAGAGGAAAACCTGAAGCTGATGAAGACCCTGGACGATGCATGGAACTCCCAGGACTGGGCTACATTCGAGAAAAGACATTCAAATGATGCCAACGTGTTCTGGCCGGGGCAGTCAGATCCGACCAAAGGACGACCATCGCATAAAGAGGAAGCGATTGCATTCTTCAAGGCTTTCCCTGACAACCATGTTGGAAACGACCCATATAAGATCTCCTTTGGCCAGGGCGACTGGACGTGAACAGTGGACGATTTCACTGGCACCTTCAAGGGGCCATACAGCCCTTCTATAGGAGGTAATACATGAATGACCAGCTGGAAGCCAATAAGGCGGTAGCCCGTGATATTCTGGACCTGGCCTTCAATCTCAAGAGGCCTGAAGAGGCGGCAGCCAAATACATAGGACCCCGGTACCGGCAGCACAACCCCTCAGCAGGAGATGGCGCTGAGCCGTTCATAGCCTTCGTCCATGAGTTTGTGAAGGCGTTTCCATATCTGCGTTATGAGATGAAGAGGCAGGTGGCAGAGGGCGATCTGGTTGCACAGCACAGCCATATCATCCGAAATGAGGGCGACCCCGGCCTGGCGGTGGTGGATATATTCAGGCTTGAAGGCAGCAAGATCGTCGAGCATTGGGATGTCATACAGGAGGTTCCAAAGGCGTCTGCTAATGACAACACCATGTTCTAGAGTGAACGAGTAGTTGCTGCTTTTTTTTATCATATGCGAAGCAATTCGGCTATCGGCCAGAGATGCATCAGATATGGCCGATTGGTCAAGAGCTGAATTGTTTTAGCTGCGAGAGCAACCGACCTTTTTGCCCATGCTATATGCCCTGGGCTGCCGCTCTAGGCCGCGGCCGGCCACCCCTGACCCCGCGTCCGCGGGGAACACTTACGCATAGAGGCACGAGCTATAGCAAAAGTATGGCGGTCTCTGCTTCGCCTATGTTCAACTTCATTGCTATAGTAATAGGCCGGTATGTTATGTCCATAGAACTGCCCCTGGCCAGAGCATGCCTATAATCGTAAATGTCCCCCGCGGACGCGGGGTCAGGGGGGCCGTCGGCCTGAGACACCCAGTAGTTAGTGCCTGACCCAGAAAATTATGACTGCTCTTCACTGTTGAGCGAGTATCTCCCGTGGACATACTTTAGGTCCATTGCCTCCCGTGGCAGCCCAGCCGGATAGATAGTATCTGGCCATCATGTGATCCCTCAAGGCGAAAGTCGTCGATTTAGTTTTTCGGCTATACTATTAGCTCTCATCATTGGAACATCCCCTCTTCTTGTTATTACTAAGTTGCTTATGATATTTCCAAAGGTATTATCTCGGCCATTAGACGTCACTGAAAGAATAGTACAATTATCAATTATCGCGCTATAAACGTTCATAGGTACTCTGCTGGCTTCCAGGGTACCAGATGCCACCAATCCGAAATATGGTTTCCAAACAACTGCGACCCCAGTGTCATTCGTTAATTGGCCGCCCGTGGCGCTCAGCACCGCAAATCTCATGAAGTGAAGCATAGAGTCAGTAGATCCATTCAAATCTGAAAGATTGAAAATAGTCTCCTGAGACTCCCCCATCATTATCTCAGTCCATACTCCCGGATCGAAATCTCCCCAAGTTAACCTAACGCCTTGTATATCAATATTTGGGCCGCCAACTTGCAGGTATTTCGTGTCACTGGGCATGTAGTCCATGCCCACGGTATAGTTCCCCAGGTCGAATGTAGTAGTACTGGCAGTGCCCAAAGGCATCAAGGCCAAAAGCAATAGACTTAGAATTATCAGTCTCATATCATCCCTCCAAAAAAGAAAAATCTAGACCACGACCACGCCCGTTTGAGCAATTATATCATAATCATTCCACGAATATTGCTCATACCCCGATTGGAACGTTTGAGTGCCCGCAGGAACTTCGAATGCTACCCACCCCTTGATACTCCCCCCATTCATCAGCGTCACTGAATCAAGCGGAGGATAGCCGTTTTCTGCCATAGATGATCCTATATATGTCCGATCGTAGCGAACCTTATTGATAATCACCTTGCAGCATCCAGGTTCTACTGGGAATTCATCATAGCCGTTATTCTGGAATGAATAAGGCACCAGTAGATAAGTCATTCCTGGATCTGCTTCCGAGTATCCTAGTTTGCTCACGAATATACCAGCGCCCATGGTCATAGTGGTAGACGGTGCAGCACATGCTGCACCTACCAGCAATGCAAGACATAAAATTATCGCAGCTAATCTCATCAATATCACTCCTGCTTAGGCGCCTCTACAGCGCTCTCTGCCATCTTCTTCTGAGCTACGCGCCATATGCCCCAACCCCGAAAGCATTATATTCAGGATAATTCCTTCGATTCGACCGCTCATAGAAGTTCCTGATTTTTAGTGAGCGATTAGGGCAACCAACGAAAAGCCTTTTGGTAAGTTCTAGTAAGTCCTGGCCATGAAATATGCGTTGTTACTTACTATGTTGATTGCCTTGTCTCCAGCCTCGCCGTGGAGAACAGTCTCGGATGATCTACCTCTGAGTGGTGCAGTGGTCATGTCCACAGAGCCCAGCCACCTCACGCCAGCAGATCCAGACTTTTATGGCTGGAACAATGAGCCATACTTTCTGAAAAAAGGAGACGATGTTTACTATATAAGTCCTATGGGATCTGGCACCAGACAGATCACGAATAAGCCCCAATTCATGGGAGATAACGATACCAAGATCTATCATCTACCTTGGTGTGAACAGGCTATAGGAATTAGAAACCAGACGTGGCTCTATATCCCGGAAGAGGCTGAAGCCGACGGTTTTATGCAATGCGATTTATGCAGTTCCACACCAGCCCCGGATATCTTCCTCGGAGATAAAAAGGTTAGGCTCTACCATGATCCATCATGTAAACTGGTTCCAAAGATTTCCAAGGAAAATAGAATATGGTTCTCAGGAGCTGGGGATGCTGCGATGTGCGGCTATGGGCCTTGCCAGCGATGCCATCCAGATAAGATCCCATCACCCACCATATAGGCAACGGCTCATACACCAAGATTGTCTGGGAGAATCAGAACTTATTTAATGAGCGATAGTCTCCTTAGTCTCTTCTTGATAGTACTGCATCTCATAAACGTGCTTAGGTGATATACTCTAAGGTACAGCATGTTATCAAATGCGCACAATCTCTTTTATGTATCATCAAGTACCTTTAAATGAAGCCCAAATGCTATTATCATGCATAAATTTGCAGCCACGTTCTAAGTTATATAATTCGACATCCTATAAGCCCTGCTAATGCTCAATGATCTGGAGATGGCCCTTGCCCTGGTAGAAGGCCAGGACTGCGATTCTCTGTCTGCGGTAAAAGATAGCTGGCAGCGGGCGCTGGAAGAGGCCTCGGAGATATTGCACTGGCCTGCCAGGATCATGGTGCAGTACAGCCCCGGCATATGGAGGAACTCGCGCTACCTGGTTGGCATGAGGCTTCTATCCAACCCCTGGGATGAGGTGCTCATATTCGAGTTCGCCACCCCAAACAGCGTCCTGGCCTTTGACTGCTTTGATCAGGATCTGGCAAAGGTCGGGGTGATGCTCCACGAGTTCGCACACCTGATAGATGACGACCGCTGGGGGTTCGACCTGGGCGGACTTGCCCATGAGGCAGGGCAGTTCATAACCAGGGAGCAGAGGGCAGAGCTTCTGGCATTTGCTGCTCACCCCGCAGGCGTATTCGAGGCCAACCTGGCACTGGTGAAGTCTACGGCCAGGATGCTGGGGGTGGACCTCGGAGAGCATGCCAGGGCCATTGCGGCCGTGGAGACTATGGGCCATGCCGGCATGGCCGGGGACGCCGACCCGGTAGAGGTATTCAGGGGAGTCCAGGATGCCGGGATTCCAGCAGACGAGATCCTGGAGAAGTACCTGTGTACATTTGCGTTCTCTCTGGCAGGGCTTACCACCGTCCCAGACCAGAACGAGCGCCAGGGCCTAGGGATCAAGAGGTCTGAAGACCTGGAGAAGGCCAACGAGTGGCTTTGCAGGCACCTCAGAGGTGAGATCGGGCGGGCAATGCTTCAGGAGATGCTTGAGGATATCGGATACTATGCATTCTCTGAAGAGGACTACGACCCCATGAGCTGTGTGGACTTCGGCTATCTAGACAGAAAGATGGCATTAGAGAACATCTCCCGGGCCAGGAGCTACTTTACAGGTGAGCCCTGCTTCGCAGACCTGCTCAACGCCCTGGACGACCTTGGGATGAAGCTACAGGGGTAATAATCATCAATCAGGCAATTATAATGAGCAATCAGCATCCGCAGGACATGAGATCGATGATGTATTTGGCCCGACTCACCGATCGATTCAGCCTGCTCGACTAAAACAGAAGGATCAGTTCCATTTCCAATTTTGCTGGACAGGGATCGGGCATATCCAGATACAGGGGGCCCGCCTCCCATTCCAACAGGTATTCTGATTGAAGAATTGATTAAGAGGTTAGAGGGCAATCACCCCCAGGGCATCCGGGTTCAGCCCATATAGGCTCTGGCGAGCATCCTGGAAGTAGAAGCGCTCCTGAAGTATATCCTCCTCTTTGAGCCTGGTCAATGCATACCTCACAGTCCTGGCCGGCAGGTATGTCTTGGCCACAATATCCTTCTGGGTAAGAAGGCCGCCGGATTCAAGGACCTTGAAGACAAGCTTGGCCGATGGAGGCAGGCGCCCTAGGTTAGGATGGGACTGCTCAATGCTCGATGGCTCTGCGCTGTTAGACTTTCCGGTATCAGCAAAGTCGATCCCTCATTTAACTTTCACCAATAACAATTGTTACTTTGGAGTGATATAAGGCTTTTCGTTGAGGCAATGCTCAGAGTATAATGCATCTGGAACACCAGTAAGATATAAAAAAATAAAAAGAGAATGAGGGAAGCCTACTCGAACTCCCCTCCACCCATG
>DATMZB010000219.1:0-6669 GCA_035560655.1 Methanotrichaceae archaeon
ACATTATAGATATCTGGCATAGATCATTGGAGTCGGCTCTTGCTAAAGAAGTATGTAGATGCATCCTTCAGATGGCATAAGCAGCGTCAGCAGCCAGTACCGGGTCATTTGGTCAGCAAAGGCATCCAGCTATGTCTGCGCTCGTTATGCGATCTATAATGATAAAGCGTGCGCGAAGTTCTCCAAAGGGCTGAAAGCCCTGGGGAATGTGAGCGGGCGGGGATAAGAGGTGGTGATCTGAATGAGTCTACCCCTGTAGAGGCAAGTTGGGCTGGCTGCCCACAATGGGAGCCATAGCCTGCCTATATTATCTGTGCCACCTGTCTCATTGAAATCCACCTTACTGAACTTCGCTTGTCTCGAAGAGGTATGTTCCAAGCCCCAGCAGTATAATGCAGCTTAAGACCAGAGCTGCCAGGTCCAATGATGCTGGAAATGCGCCCGCTCCAATCAGGCTGTGCCTGAGCCCGTCCACGCCGTATGTGAGGGGATTGATATAGGCCAGGTACTTTATGGCCGATGGAAATCTATCCAAGGGGAAGAGCGCCCCAGACAGGAAGAACAGGGGGAAGATCAGGAAGTTCATGATCAGGCTGAATCCAGACATATCTTCCATCTTTGAGGCGAAGGCCAGGCCCATACCTATGAACGCCGTAGCTATCAGGACCATGAATACCAGAGCCATGAGATAGCCCGCCGGATTAGCCACGTGCATGCCCAGGGCTATGCCTGAGATCATTATGATCACGGCCTGCATGATCGCAGTTGTTACCCCTCCTGCAGCCCGGCCCAGAACTATGGAGATCCTGCTCACTGGAGCCACCATTATCTCCTTTAAGAACCCGAACTGCCTGTCCCAGAGAACAGCAATTCCGGCTGTTGTGGCAGAGAAGAGCAGTGTCATGCCAATTATCCCGGGCGTCAGGTAGCCCACATAGCTCACTCCGGAAGGGATTCCTGAAATGGCCGTGGTGGATCCAAAGCCGATTCCCATGAAGGCCAGGAAGAAGAATGGAGCCCCAAGAGATCCAACCAGCCTGCTCTTCAGCCTGAAGAAGCGTATCATCTCACGAAGCCAGATGCTGTAAATGGCAGAAATGTCGCTCATCTTCTCCTCCTCATCATAGCCTGCATCATGCCACCTGCAGCCCCATCCGTAGCCCTTATCTTTCTTCCTGTGAACTTGAGGAAGACGTCCTCCAGGGTTGGCTCATGTACGCTGATGGACCTGATCACTGCATTGTTCTGGCAGGCGTCCAGCATTATCTGGGGAACTCTGGATTCGGCATGGTCCACGCCCAGCGTTATCACTCCGTCAGATACTGCTCTGGACTTGATCCAGTCAGCAGATGAGAGTGACTCAAGCAGGGCATCTTCGCCGCTCTGTACCTCAAGCGTGATAGTATCAGCGCCTATGTTGTCCTTGAGATTCTTTGGAGTATCCAGGGCCGCGACTCTGCCGTTGTCTATGATTGCGATGCGGTCGCAGAGGTAATCTGCCTCATCCATGTAATGGGTGGTCAATACTACTGTTACTCCTTCCTGCTCATTCATCTTTCTTACATACTCCCAGATGTATCGCCTGGTCTGGGCATCCAAACCAAGTGTAGGCTCGTCTAAGAAGAGCACCTTTGGATGGTGCATCAGGCCTCTGGCTATCTCCAGGCGCCTCTGCATGCCTCCTGAGTAGTCTTCCATCTTAACATCAGCCCTATCGCCTAAATCTACCAGCTCCAAGACCTCTTCAATCCTCTTCTGGCGAGTGTCCCTGTCCATATCGTACATCCTTCCATGGAAGTCCAGGTTCTCCCTGCCTGTGAGCATATTGTCGATGCTTGGGTCCTGGAAGACCACGCCTATGGCCGAGCGCACGGCGTATCTCTCTCTGGCCACATCATGACCCCATACCAATGCGCTTCCAGCGCTGGGGTTGAGCATGGTCGTGAGCATCTTGATCATTGTGGACTTGCCAGCACCATTGGGCCCAAGGAGGCCAAAGAGCTCTCCTTTCTCTATCTCCAGGTCTACAGAGTCTACAGCCGTGAGGTCGCCAAACCTCTTTGTCAGGCCACGTATGGAGATGGCAGCGCCATTCCCGGGCTTTTCAGCCTTAATCTCGTTCATCTCTTCAACTATACCCGAAATAATGAACCACCTTCTCTAATGACTTAATCACAGTCAGTCGCGCACTCACTGCCTCTAGCAGTGGGCAGTGCTCATTGCGAAGATCGCCGCAGTGAGGCCGATCTTTTAGAATCATTTCGACATCCGACTTAGCTTGGTGCATGCTATGGCGCAGAAGCGTGACTTTGCAGGTATTACGCCCTCACTGCAGACAGCCCGCCGGGACTTCAACACCCTCATCGCGCACTTCACCCTAACTGACTAACTACAAGTCAGTAATGCGTGTATAAAAACCAATCGGCTGAAGGAATGCGGCCGGCATCACAATATGAGATGCGGGCCATCAGTTAGCTCTGTGCAGTTCAATGGATTCATCTGGACCCCTGAGATCCAGGCCGCGTCGGATTTGGCTGCCGAATTATGTTTTGTGCCTGGACATATCGCGGAGCAGGATATCGCGATCTGATCTCAGCTTGAATTGCTCAGTGCAGGCATGAATCCGTGAACCTGTATCGTGCAACTGAAGTGTTCCGCCTCCCATTCTCAAGAGTTGCTGGCCTGGCGTCACTGCCTGGCAGCATCTATCTGCAGGGCATTCCCATGAATGAAGGTCGGAAGCAAATAGACCTATCCCAGCCCTCCTCTCCATGATTGCTGGATAAAAACACGTCAACGCTATGCTATTTCTCAAAAATCAGTTCTTGGAACTCATCCTATTCTCATGAGGCTGCCACCGATGTTCCTGGGCCTGCGCCTCTACTTGTGGATCTGTCATGCGGGGCAGCCAACCAGCACTTGTGAGCTCTGATTCCTGAAGCCATTATCTATCAATCAGCGGAAAAGGCATATCTTATTGCATACGGAGCTAAACGAGCAAGTGTTCGATCCTTTCTGACGATTTCGAGATCAGATTTATAAGCGTAAAGCGCAACCAAGGGGACCAGAAGAGAGATAGCTGTGGAAGATGGAATGGGACGAGGAAGCCGAGGAAAGGATAAATACCAATAAGGTTAATGAGTGGTCAATATATTAAGACTGTCATAAGTTGGAGGAGATTCATGAATTGCTTCAGGGTTAGTGGGGTATGCTTGCTTCTAATCTCAATAGTAGCAGCTCTATCAATGGGTGGGCTGGCCTATACCCCAAACGACTCTGCCTCACAGGATATGCTCCTTAATGGGAGCGGCCCAGGACCGGCAGAGAATTTGAGCTTAAACGCCAATCCAAATGATCTAACGAGTGGAAATAACCATTATACTTACCAGAAGGGCCTGGAGTCTGCTCCTGCAGCATCCAGGCCTGCAAGCGATGTAAAGCTGACTTTGCAGTCGGATAATTCAACCAATAGCACTTCAAACGATGGTGCAAGCGCGCCTGACAACAGCTCAGCTACGCAGCAGGCTGAGGCAAAGTCCAGCTCTGAGCCTTCGAACGTAACCTCATCACAGAGTGCAGCAGAGCCTGCCAATACAACGCAGAATGAATCTGCAACGGCCAGCACACTGGCTCAAGCCACTTCAGCAGCAGAGGTTAAGGATGCCTCAGCAAATGTGACTGGTGAGAACAATACCAGCGCTGTACAGGCAGCCAGCCAGGTTAATGTCACAGAGGTGCCCGCAACAAACATCACATCTATAGCGGCCGCATCTGAGACGAATGTGACCTCTCAATCAAACACGACTACACCGGCCAATTCAACGGCCGCCAGCGCCATACCAAGCGTCACTATTGGGAACTCAACTAATGTTACCTCTCAGAATGTGACCACCAGTAATGCCACTGCCCAGAATGTGACAACCAATGTGGTTGCAGGCAATGCGACTGCCAATAATGCTACCTCCAACGTCACAGCCGAGAATGCGACTGCCAATGCTACAGCCGCATCAGAGGTAAGTGCACCAGAGAACGAGCTAGCTGGTGAGCCCACGCCCGAGGTTGAGAGCGCAGAGCCATCCAGCAGCCAGAAGGCAGAAGCCTCTGGAGATAGAATCTGGAGCGAGAGCAGGAACAGCCCTCAGGACTTCACCTGGGACCCAACCACCTTTGCAGGATTCTTCTATGATATAGATGATAACGTGGGCACTGAGAAGCTCACAATTCACCTGACCAAATCTGGAAGCGGATATAGCCGATCCGTGGACGCAAACGACCTGAAATACAGCACAACGGTGCAGGGAATTGATTATAAGTTCTCAGACTGGGGCAGATACCAGGTTCTAGGATTCATGGCTGATAAGTACTTCGCAGGCTATGCCGGAACTGAGTCCGGAGTGGCAGATAACGATATCAGCCTGATAAATGAGAACCAGCTGAGAAAGGTGTTGATTGATAGCGACGATTCTCGCAGCATTACCACTGGATCAGTGCTGCCTCTGGCCAATGGCTATGAGCTGCGCATCAAGGAGATAGATACAGATGGCAATAAGGTCTGGCTGGCGCTGGCCAAAGATGGAAAGGAGATCGACAGCAAGGTAGTACAGCCGCTGGATCTCAAGAGCGCTACCTACGAGTACAAGGAGGATATAGGCGGCAGCAAGGATACGCCTTTGATTCTGGCTCACGTATCCAATGTCTTCACCAGTGCTGAATCGAGCCTGGTCACTATTGATGGCCTCTTCCAGATCGCAGACGATTACCTCTCTGTAAATGACGGAGATAAGTACGGAAAGATGAAGGTGAACTCCATATCTGAAGATGGCATAGATATGGAGAACGAGGACTCATTCACTCTACAGAAAGGTAAGATCGTTAGCCTGATGGGAAATGTAAGCTTCCAAGTAGCTGATGCCGATGTGCTCAGGTTCGCCCCCCAGGTAACGAGGGCAGGAAGCTACGAGGTTAGAGGAACTGTCGTTAACCCGGCGCTCTTTAGCGAGTTCACATGGACCCCCTACAACTTCGAGGGATTCTATTACGACATAGACGACGATGTTGGCACTGAGACGCTCACAGCCAAGTTCACTGGATCCAGCATAGATGACGGCGACCTGACCTACGAGACTAGGCCTCAGGCTGTGAGGTTCGAGTACGAGGACTTTGGAACTTACGATGTCGTAGGCTTCATGGCTGACAAGTACTTCGCAGGATACAACAACACAATCTTCGCTGATGATTTCAGCGCCATAAACGAGGGACAGCTAAGGAAGGTCCTGACAGATAGCGATGATGAGCAGACTCTGACCACCGGGTCAGTTTTGCCTCTGCAGGAAGGCTATGAGCTGAGGATCAAAGAGGTCGACATAAACGGCAACAAGGTCTGGATAGCCATTGCCAAGGACGGTAAGGAAGTGGACAGCCTGGTGGTCAGCCCGTCTTCAGATCAGATCAAGGCATCGACCTTCATGTACAAGACCACAGTGGGCTCACAGAAGAACGTGCCCATACTGGCAGCACATATAAACAACGTCTTCAGGGGAACGGAGGCCGATCTGGCAACCATTGATGGCCTGTTCCAGCTCTCGGATTCAGCAGAGTCTGTGGATGCAGGAGAGACGTTCGATAAGATGAAGATCGATAGCGTATCGGACCAGGCAATCACTGCCACGAACGATGGAGCCATAAGCCTTGGAAGGGGCAGGAACATACCTATCATGGGCAATATCAGGTTCCAGGTCGCAGACAGCAACAACAAGACCTTCGCCCCAGTGGCTGAGAAGATTGGAGAGAACGCCCAGCTCAACCTGAGCATACCCGAGGCCGCCACGAATAAGGTGGTCAAGATCTCAGTCCAGTCCGCAGGCGAGGCCATATCCGGTGCCAGCGTGCTCGTAGATGGCCAGAACGTTGGAGTGACTGGTGCAGACGGCGCCATAGATTATACGCCATCCCAGTCGGGCACCTATGCAGTCACGGCCAACAAGGAAGGATACCTGGGCGCAAACGGCACCATCGTCGTTGACAGCGTCTTGAAGTCAGAGCTGCTGATGATCAACGTGCCAGGCGAGGTTCTCAAGGGAGAGAGCTTCCTTATAACTGTAAACGGAGGCGTCAACCAGACGGCCATAGAGGGAGCAGATGTCTCATTTGATGAGAGCGCCATAGGCACAACCAACGAGCAGGGCACTGTAACCTACGCCTCCAACATCACAGGAGAGCACACCATCCGGGCGACCAAGGATGGATACCAGCCGGCCACGAGGAACATCACAGTGAGCTCGGCCATAAGGCTGACAGGCCTGAATGTGACTGAGAAGGCGAGCGCAGGACAGAATATGGATGTCAAGGCAACCCTGCAGAACGCGGGGACCACAAGCGACTCCAAGACCCTGGAGCTCAAGGTCAATGGCAAGACGGTGGCCACCAAAGACGTCTCACTTGAGCCTGGAGAGAACAAGACCGTGACCTTCCAGTACAAGCCCGCAGACCCAGGAGTCTACAGGTTCGATGTGGAGGACAGGTCCCAGACAGTGACTGTGGAGAAGGCAAGCAGCAACGCTGCCCTGATTGCAGTGATACTGATGCTCATCATTGTGGCAGGTGCAGGGTTCTATCTCTACAGGACTGGAGAACTGGATAAGTTGAGGGGACGCATAAAGCGTTAACCTC
>DATMZB010000220.1:0-3965 GCA_035560655.1 Methanotrichaceae archaeon
CGTCTTCAGAGAACATATCAATCAATGGTGGGGTGAATATCCAGCCACGCTAAAAGGCTTTCTAATACTAAAAAAGAGGTAGCGTCTTAATTGACGCGGATGACCTTAAGTAGCGCAGACACAGGCACGCCTGCGATCTGGTCCGTGCCCTTCTTGTCTATAAGCACTGCAATGGCGCTGATCTTGGCGCCGTGCTCATCAAGATACTCTACAGTCTCCTCTATGGTGTGGCCGGTGGTGATCACATCATCTACTATGACACACTCCTTGTCCTTGACATCAGAGAAGTTGGAGCTTAAATTTCCTCGGCCCTTTTTGCTTGACTCCTGACCCATCTGCTTTGACGGGGTGTAGACCGCCAGTTCGGCGCTCAGGTCGTTTGCAATCATGCTTGCCAGCGGCACGCCACTGAGTGATATGCCCACAACGACGTCCACGCCCTGCTCGGTCTCATCCAGGCTGTCGTATATGAGGTCAGAGAGCGCCTGGGAGACGTGGCCCAGCCTGTATGCGGACCTGCCCAGGGCAGACCAATCGACAGATATGTCTTTTGGGCCGGGCAGGCTGCTCTTCTCGGCATGAGTGAGCAGCCAGGTCACTGTATCGCTGGAGACGTTTAGCTCCTCTGATATCTGGCCCTCCACCAGCCCCTCTGATTTCAGCTCGCTCGCCTTCTTCATCAAAGTCTCAATATTCTTCATCTTATCCTCCTTTGTTTGGTCTTTTTGGGGGTACCACAATCAGGACAGGACTCACCCTCGAAGGTTCGGCCGCAGCCAGAGCACTTCTGGACGCGCTTTAGCCTCCTCTTGATCCTGGGTTGCGCGATGGGCTCTATCTCCAGCCCCAGATGAAGCGCAACATTTTGCATGGCGTAGTCGTCTGTTGCAAGCCTTGCTCCGTACTCCAGAGCCTTGGCAAGGACCTCCAGATCGGTCTCTGAGAGCACTGTTATGTCTCCAGTCTCCCTGGCGGCAGCCCTTGCCCGCTTCAATGCATTGGCCGTGGGGCTCTCAATCCTTGCGCCTGAGATATGAAGCATAGATTTGGAGCGCAGGTCCTTTAGCTCTGCCTCTACTGCAGGCACAGTGATCAGCTCTCCCTCCAGCCTCTTGCCAAGTATGAATACCGAAGAATCGGCGACGATACGCGTGCCCATCTATCGTCTCTACGAAGTCTAACTACTTGGATTTTGCCTCGGACTGACCAAAACGCTATTATCATATAATGCGCTGCTCATCTTTGATGGCCAAGAAGGACAGAAAGAAGGGAAAAACCCAGCAAGAATCAGGCGCTAATAATAAAGAGGTCAATGCGTCTCCTGAGAAGAAGACCTCGCTTGTAGAGAAGATTCAAGCAAAAGCCGAAGCACAAACCCAGGCACAGCCCCCGATGCCACGACCTCTGCCCAGGAAGAAGACTCCGGCAGAGAAGAGGCAGGCCCGCATAGACGGCATAAAGAAGACCATGTACGCCTCGCTCCTGGGAGTCCTGGCAGGATTCGTATGCTTCTTCACTCTGGGCATGGGCACAACTACCACAATCCCCTGGCATTTCGTCTTAATAGTGCTCGTGCTTGTGACCTATTATATCCAGAAGTTCACTTACTCATTCATGGGCATAGATGCAGCGAAGTTCGGCGGAAAAGACTGGTTTTATGTGGAGTTCCTGGTCATTGACCTCTGGCTGGTAACCTGGACGCTTCTCCTCAACTAGGTGGTTTAATGAGAATAGCTGTCATCAACAGGGACCGGTGCCAGCCGAGGAAGTGCTCTAAAGAGTGCGAATACTTCTGTCCTCCTGTCCGCACCGGCGATGAGACCATAGTCTTCGAAGACGGAAAACCTGCAATTACAGAGAACCTCTGCGTGGGCTGCGGAATCTGCGTTAGAAAGTGTCCTTTTGGTGCAATCACCATCACAAACCTCCCAGAGGAGATGGAAAGCCCTGTCCACAGATACGGCCAAAACGGCTTTGCCCTTTACGGCCTGCCGGTGCCAATAGAGGGCAAGGTCACGGGAATTTTAGGACCAAACGGCATAGGCAAGAGCACTGCAGTGAGCATCCTGTCAGGCATCCTCCAGCCCAATTTGGGGACAAAGGCCACCTGGGATGATGTGCTTGCCAGGTTCGCAGGCTCTGCCCTCGGCGATTACCTGAAGAAGGTTGCAGACAAAGGCGTCAAGACCGCATATAAGCCCCAGTACGTAGACCGCATACCCAAGAGCTACTCGGGCCTCGTGCGCGGCCTCCTGGAGAAGACGGACGAGAGAGGCGAGCTCGATGCCCTCGTTGACCGATTGGGCCTCTCACGGCTGCTGGACCGCGAGATCTCGAGCCTGAGCGGCGGAGAGCTCCAGAGGGTGGCCATAGCCGCGACTGCTGCAAGAGATGCCGACTTCTACTTCTTTGATGAGATCAGCCCCTACCTGGACATATATCAGAGGATTAATGTTGCCAGGGCGCTCCAGGATCTGGCAACAGGCAAGGCTGTAATGGTTGTGGAGCACGACCTGGCGCTCCTGGACCTCCTGGCCGAGTCTGTGCACCTGGTCTTCGGAGTGCCCGGCGCCTACGGCGTGATCACCAGGCCAAAAGGCGTCAGGGTGGGCATAAACCAGTACCTGCGAGGATTTTTGCCTGAGGAGAACATAAGGGTCCGGTCCGAGTCCATTGAGTTCGAGGTACATGCCCCAAGGATGGAGAAGGAGATACCATCCCTTGTAGAGTACGACCGCTTTAAAAAGATCTATCCTGCCTTCACGCTGGAGGCAGATCCCGGGATCATCAGGAAAGGCGAGGTCATAGGCATTTTAGGACCTAATGGGATCGGCAAGACCACCTACATCAAGATCATAGGCGGCTTGGAAAAGCCCACAGAAGGCTCTGTGGACATAAAGCTCAAGATCGCCTACAAGCCCCAGTACCTCAAGGCCGAGTCGGATGTCACGGTTCAGGGACTTCTCAGGAGCATCACACACAGATTCGACACCAGCTACTACCAGTCAGAGCTTTTGAAGCCCCTTGGCATAGAGCCTTTGCTGGATCAGAGCCTGGTAGAGCTATCCGGCGGAGAGCTCCAGAGGGTGGCGATACTTGCCTGCCTGAGCCAGGAGGCAGACCTGTACCTGCTCGACGAGCCCTCAGCCCACTTGGATGTCGAGCAGAGGATGATGACTGCCAAGATCATGCGCAGGTTTGCAGAGTCCACTGAGAGGTCTGTGATGGTTGTGGACCACGACATATACCTGATAGACCTGCTCTCAGAGAGGCTGATAGTCTTTGAGGGCGAGCCTGGAGTTCTTGGCGTAGCTCATCCGCCTTACGATATGCGCGATGGCATGAACGCCTTCTTAAAGAACATAGGCATAACATTCAGGCGCGATGAAGAGACTCGCAGGCCCAGGGTCAACAAGCCCGGATCGAGGCTGGACAGGTCCCAGCGCGACCAGGGCGAGTACTACTACGCACCTGAAGAGGCCTGATGGTATATGGCACTGGCTCTGGCCAAAGAGGGCGACTTGGTCTTGATCCGATATGTCTGCCGCCTGGATGACGAGGCGGTCTTCTGCGCCTCTGATGAAGATAAGCCCTGCCAGATAAGGATTGGAGATGGTGCAGAAATTCCGGGCCTGGACGCAGCTGTAGCTGGAATGAGCCCTGGAGAGCAGAGGACTGTGGTCGTGCCGGCTGAGATGGCATACGGCACGCGCCAGTCCTCAAAGGTCATGAAGATTGAAAGGGATAAGCTGTCTGATGACCTGGATGTGGGAGACGTCCTTGAGATCAAGCTCAAGAGCGGCAGGTCAGTGCACGTCATAGTCATGGATATCGCAGACTCGATTGTGACTTTGGATGCCAACCACCCTCTGGCAGGAAGGGACCTGATCTTCGATATAGAGTTCCTGGAAGTTTGCGAAGGCTGACCTGCACAAAATCTTTTATTTTCTGAGATCATCTAATTC
>DATMZB010000221.1:0-3790 GCA_035560655.1 Methanotrichaceae archaeon
GGGCATAACCGTGGATATAGGAGATGAGGAATGGACGGGCAATGTCGGCCTGGTGACCTCTCTACTGGACAGGTTCGATATCCATCAGGGCTCGGCGGCGATTTGCGGGCCCACTGTCATGATCAATGCAGTGGCTGCCAAGCTCATGGATATGGGCTTTCACAGCTCGGACATCTACGTCTCCATGGAGAGGCACATGAAGTGCGGCATTGGCAAATGCGAGCACTGTGTGGTTGGCCCCTATCATGCCTGCCTGGACGGGCCTGTCTTCTCATACGATAAGGTCAAGTCAGTGCTCTGACCTGGAACCAGGGAGGCTTGCGCAACTTTTTAATAGGAGGGCCTCTCCCCAGCAATTCCTACCTGATAGAAGATTATATATCATCGCAGGTTTAGTTCCAAGAGTGATTTGATTGGACCAGGTTCCCACCATCTGCATATTCTGTGGTTGCGGGTGCGGTCTTTTTCTTCATGTCCATGAGGGTCACCTGATTGGCGCCACACCCTCTCCAGGTCATCCTCTTTCCCAGGGTAAGCTGTGCATCAAAGGCTGGCTTTGCGGAGACTTCGTAGGCCATCCCGACAGGCTGAAGTGGCCGCTGATCAGGCATGGAGAGAGATTGGCGCGTGCCAGGTGGGACGAGGCCCTATCAATGGTTGAATCCAGGCTGGCTGACATTCGCGACAGGTTTGGCCCCGACTCCATTGGCATCCTGACCTCTGCCAAAGGGACCAATGAGGAGAACTACCTGCTCATGAAGCTGGCCAGAGCCGGGCTCAAGACCAACAATGTTGACCACGTAGCCAGGCTATGCCATGCTCCGACAGTGGCTGGCCTTGGCTATGCCTTTGGCAGCGGTGCCATGACCAACTCCATCAGCAGCCTGGCAAAGTCACGGGCCATACTGGTGATAGGCTCGAACACCACTGAGCAGCACCCCCTGGTGGCATCATATATCCTGCAGGCCAGGTCATCCGGAGCAAAGCTGATAGTTGCCGACCCCAGGAAGACCCAGATCGCCGAGCTGGCAGATATACATCTTGAGGCGAGAGTGGGCACAAACATAGCTCTTGCCAACTGCCTCCTGAATGTGATCATCAAGGAGGGCCTGGTCGATGAGGAGTTCATAGAGAACAGGACTGAGGGCTTTGGCCAGGTCAGAGACGCCGTGCTCAAGTACACACCCGAGATGGTCGGGAGGATCACAGGAGTTCCTCCTGAGGTGCTCAGAGAGGCGGCCATTGCTTATGGCTCGGCCGATAGTGGCTCAATAGTCTATGCAATGGGCATAACCCAGCATACCACTGGAACTGATAATGTCCAGGCTTTGGCCAACCTGGCCCTGGCCACAGGCAACATCGGCAGGGAGGGCACAGGGATATATCCACTGAGAGGCCATCAGAACGTCCAGGGAGCCTGTGATATGGGAGCCCTGCCCGACCTGTATTCGGGATATCAGAAGGTGGCTCTGGCAAGGCAGAAGTTCGAAGATGCCTGGTTTACAGACCTGCCTGACCGGCCCGGACTCACAGCCATGGAGATGATTGCCGCAGCTGAGGAAGGCCGCATAAGATCCCTGTTCATAGTTGGGGAGAACCCCATGATGAGCTATCCCGACAGGCATAGGGTGGAAAGGGCTCTGGAGGCACTGGACTTTCTGGTGGTGTCTGATATCTTCCCCACTGAGACTACGGCCAAGGCCCATGTGATACTACCGGCAGCCTCCTTTGCTGAGAAGGAGGGGACATTCACAAGCACAGAGAGGCGGGTCCAGCGTATACATCCCGCCCTCCAGCCTGTGGGCGAAAGCAGGCCGGAGTGGCAGTTCATATCCGAGCTTCTGACGATGTTTGGCGTCCAGTCTAGTTATAGCTCGCCTGCTGATATAATGGAAGAGATCTCTTCCGTCACGCCCATATACGGAGGCATGCACTACGACCGCCTGGGCAGGGCGGGATTGCAGTGGCCTTGTCTCGACCGCGATCACCCTGGTACTGGAATACTGCACGCCCAGAAGTTCTCTTCGGGCCTAGGCAGGTTGAGGGCTGTGGAGCACCGCGGCCCCATGGAGATGCCTGACCAGGAATACCCCTTCATGCTCACCACAGGCCGGAGCCTTTACCACTTCCATACAGGTACAATGACCAGGAGAGTCTCTCTTCTGGAAAGGGAGGTGCCCTCGCCTGTAGTAGATATGAATCCTGAGGATTCCAAGACCCTTGGGATCAGGAACGGCCAGATGGTGCAGGTCGAAACCAGGCGCGGCAGAATCGTGGCAGAGGCCAGGATCACTTTCCAGGTGCCAGTGGGTGTGATATTCATGCCCATTCACTTTGAGGAGGCTCCGGCCAACAAGCTCACCGGCGATGCACTGGACCCCAGCTCAAAGATACCTGAGTTCAAGGCATCTGCGGCCAGGATAAGGAGAGCGCCATGACTATGACAAGGGTCTTATTCCTAGAAAGAGGCAGATTGGTGACTCTCTTGGAGAGGCAGAGCCGTAAGATGGTGGTTGTGGCTCCGGTACTGGTTGAGGGGAGCCCGGCGTTCGTATCCTGGCACGGCCAGGAGCTGGCCCTGGATGCAGAGCCTGCCTTCAGCTCTCCTGCCCAGCTATTCCTGCCTCTAAAAGAGGTGCTCTTCAGATATATCCAGTACAGCGGACAGTATATTTTCGAATCACCTGAGCCAGAGAAGATGCTGGTGGTGGGGATTAGGCCCTGTGACCTTCAAGCTGTGGCCATCTTAGACAAGCTCTTCTCTGGCGATACCCTTTACCAGAGCCGGCGAGGCTCGGTGCTGGTGGCAGCGCTGAACTGCACCCGTCCCGGCCGGGGCTGCAACTGCACCAATATGGGATCTGGTCCAGAGTGCAAGTGCAGCTATGACCTGCTGCTAACCGAGATTGAGTCAGGGTACCTGGTTGAGGCAGGCTCTCAGGTCGGTGAGGCAATGATCCAGGAGAACGCGGAGCTCTTCAGCGAGGCTGACGGCTCATGCCTGGATAGGAAACGAGAGCTGCTTAAGGCATCTGAGGCTCTGGGCAGGTCCGGGCCCACACTAGAGGAGATCAGAGAGGCCATGACCAGTGCTGACTGGGAGGAGCTGGCCAGGGCCTGTATGTCCTGCGGCGGGTGCACCTTTGCATGCCCAGTCTGCCACTGCTTTAACATAATTGACCTGGGAGTGCCTGATGGAGAAAGGGAGCGGTGCAGGGACTCCTGCATCCTATCGGGCTTCTTCAGGATGGCAGGTGGATCCAATCCCAAGAAAAGCAAGGGCGAGAGGATGAAGAACTGGCACCAAGACAAGTTCAACCTCCTGCCTGAGAAGATCGGGATGGTCGGGTGCGTGGGATGCGGCAGGTGCAGCAGGGCCTGCCTGGCCGGGCTCGACAGGACATCACTTATTCATTCGATATCTAGGAAATCATAGCTGAGATAAGAGATCTAAGAAAAAGAGGCTATTGCGTGTGCAATATAGTTTCTATCTCAGTTAATATTAGAAGATGGACGGTGATGAGTCCAATGCCTTGGGTTGCCTTCTCAGGATTAAAAATAGCCATGAGGGCCTCAATCCTGCAGGAAAATGGAGACCCTCATCTCCTGGAACCTGCATCAAGGATGGCTATTTTATAGGCTTTTGTCCCCTAGCCAGCGCCTTTTTCCTTCTTTCCTCTTGCTTCTCTTTCTTCTTATCCATCTTCATAGTCTTCCCTCGCTCTCGCACGATCCTCGCTCGATAGATTTGATCAAGATGCAAATGTCTTGAAGGGCAGCTATGTTAAAT
>DATMZB010000222.1:0-2257 GCA_035560655.1 Methanotrichaceae archaeon
CTCCAATATTATTCCAAGTGGAGTTGATGCTCTAACCGTCTCGCCAAAAATTCGTTTTATGGCAGAGAAATAGCCTTCGACTGCCCAGCGTCTCCCATACTGGTGCATTTGTCTCCAGCCCTTAAATCCATTTTTCTTGAACTCTAGAACGGCATTTGACCTAGGTGATGGTTCTTCACCAACTTTGGCATTCGCTCTTATTTTTATTCCTGGGCAATCCACGCCCATATCTTTCATAAAATTGAAGGCGTCATTAGTATCATAAGCACCATCCATCAAGCCTTCTTTTATATTAAGCCCTTTTAACAAAGGGCGTAATACCTCGCTATCAGCTGTAGTTTCTTCCGTAACCTCAATAGATAGCAGTCTCTTGGATTCCACATCAACTACGACATGAACTTTTAACCAGCCTCTGCGCACCTTTCCATGTTTCTCACGCATCCACTCACCTCTATTGGTGACTTTCATGCCTGTTGAATCAACTGCAATGACGACATCCTCTTCAGGAATCGGTATTTTCAGGGCTAACTTAGAAATTCGCTTATGTAATGTCGTATAATCAGCAGCCACCAAACCTGGTACATAAGTTCCTAGTTTGTCGATAAATCCTTCAAGCTGTCTATATGGCATATGAAAGAAGGAATAGATTACTGATGCAAAAAGTATAAACGAATCAGGATATCTATAGGGGGCACCAGGCTTCTTTCGATTCATCTGTTTGAGATCTCTTTGCCAATTCTTTACACAATCTAAATCGAGATAGAATTCACCCCTTCTTACTAACTGAGCGTTACTCTCTTTCCAATTTCGACTATCAACGTAGGCCATACTATAATGCCTCTATTTAAACTATTTAAAGTTATGCGACACAGCAGTTCTAGTGATATAATTCTGGTTTAGTTTGGCATGCTCTATGACATAATTTCCAAATCTCCAGCAGCATCTCAATACTTAAAACCCAGGAGGTTCCAGTTGTTCAGCCACCAGATGAAGGCCAGATCTGCAAGCACGACCAGCGTATAATACGCCCTGCTCCGAAGGTGCCAGACTCCACGCCTCCAGATTAGAGCAGCCATCACTGCAGATGCAACCGCCAGGATCGAAGCTGCTATGGCCAGGGATAAGAGGATGGTTAGAGACTTTGGGACTGAATAAATGAAATCCATTGGACTGACGGCTATTGCAGCCAACAGGCCTGTTAAGAATATCAAATCCAGTACGGAGGCTGTGCCGGCCAGCCAGTGTGCATACCTGGAAGCCAGGTCCTGCGACCCAACAAACCGGCTCCTGCCTGTGATAAAACATAGCGGCCAGAATATGATCGCAGATAAGAAGAGAATCACGCATACGGCCAGCAGGCCCAAGTTGAAATACTGGGAATCATACCAGGCGGCCCTCTCAAAGGCCTCTGCTGGATCGTTGATCTTATAGAACCTGTCTATCCTGCCGGCATCCGCATGAAAGATCAGGCCATCATAGGGCGCCAGGATGTCGGCTTTGCGATATGCCATTGGAGCTACCTCATCCCATTTGTCAGCATTGACTACTGCCTGAGTCGTGGTCAGGTTTCCGCCATCAGCAGCCACATTAACCTCCAGGAAGAGTGAGGTCAACTTATCATAGGTAGTATAAGGCCTGCGAGATGACAGGTAGCTCCCAGTGAGATTGCTGCTCTGATCTTTCGAGCCTGAAGGCCGCGGAGCTGGCACAGGATAAGGATAATACCTGTCCAGGAACTCCTGCAAAAGCTCTGTACCGGCCGCGGCCCCACCCTGGCTGTTGTAGGAGACGAACAGGCCAAGGTTGTGCTCGGGCAGAAGCATCAGCAGGGTATGGAACTGGATGGTATCTCCCCCATGCCCGATCATGCTCTGGTTGTTCATATGCATCTGCATGAACCCATAATCCCAGCCACTGACCCTGGGATCGCTGGTGAAAAGAAGGCTGTGCATCCTCCTTGCGGTGGCATCCTGGAGTATCCGTGCATCTCCATATCTGCCGTTCTGAAGGTGTGCGATCATGAACCTTGCCATATCAGCGGATGTGGAGCTCATCGATCCCGCCGGCCAGACCACCACATACTCAAAGGGCTCGGCCTTGTAATCGCCACCTGAGTAAGTGTATCCAATGGCCATCTGTTTGGAGAGCCGGTCCGGAAGGGGCTGCTGAAAGGTGCTGTTGTTCATTCCAAGCGGCCTGAATATATTCTCTTCAACATATTGATCAAAAGGCCTTGCTGAGATCTCTCCCACCATAT
>DATMZB010000223.1:0-6223 GCA_035560655.1 Methanotrichaceae archaeon
CCACTGATGCTATTAGAAAGTGAATATAATCGAGGTCGTTGCATTTAGCGGGGTTCAAGTTTCGTCATATCATACTATTCGTATACCTTAATATAACTTACGCCATATATGAATGCCCTCGCAAGTGCGTAAGTCCTAAGACAGATCAGTAGCATGCAGCCTCGGAAAACACTAGGTCGGCGCTTTCAGGCGCTCATCCAGCCTCTGCCTGGATAGAAGGAATATCTTCGAGGCCAGATCCTTCAGCTCTGGCGAGCACTTCGCCTGAGCATAGTCCTTTCCTTCTGCCAGCTCCCTCCACACAGGCGGCATATTGTTCATGAGATGGAGCATTCCACCTTCAGAGTCAGGGACGACGTATCGAACCTTCCTTACGCCTGAAGCCAGGATGCGAGAGAGGCCCATTGGGCTGGGCTCCAGCGTCAGGTATAGTGTCAGACCATCCACTCTTGATGAGGGGGACCTCATCCGATCTTCATAGCGATCAAGCACATCCATCTCTGCATGCATATCGCTCCTGAAGTACGGATAGAAGACCTGGTTATGGCCCCTATCCACTGTGGTCCCATTTGACTCGGCCACCAGGCAGGCTCCGACCCCGTAGTTTCCCTCGCGAGCAGCTGCCAATGCCTCTTTGAGCGCATCTATTACAAAGGGATCATCTGGATAGGCTGGATCAGGCGTATAGCCATTCAAGGCCTGCTCTGCTTCATCCAGAGTCGAGTTATCATATCCAGCCTGGACCAGAGCCTCAGAGCCTGATCCATTCAGGCCAATCGCTGCAGCCTGGCTGCCTGATGCCAGGAGAAATACGAGAATAATTAAAAGCAATACTTTTCTCATGCGGGAAATCACCATCCGTCATACAACCACTTACGTATAAGGTTCTTGTTGCATCACCGGAGACATGTATCTTTGCTTGTGCAAGCATGCCAATTTAGCCGCTGATTTTGGGAGAATATGATGATTACATGAAAAGAGGAGGGATGGCGAACACTGGATGGAAGCAGGCTCCATACCATCATGGTACCGATCCCACAAAAAGGGCTCTGTGTGAAAGCCCAGTGCTGCTCCACCTGTGCCCATGTGATGGTACTTGTGCGAAGTCAATGCCGTCACCAAGGTGATCATGTTGCATGACCTTGGCGCAGCTGGTGGCCGCAGCCCGGAGAAGCAGCTCAATTTCTAGTATCCCACCAAGAACAAGCGAGAATTGCGCATTTGAATATCTGCCATAGCTATATCGATGAGCCCTGAATCATTCGCCTATGATCTGAACTATTACCCTGCGCTTCCTGGGCCTGTTGTCCATATCTATGAAGATGATCTGCTGCCATGTTCCAAGCATCAGCTCATGCCCATCGAATGGAATTGCAAGGCTTGGTCCTAAAAGCGATGCCCGTATGTGGGCGTGGCCGTTTCCATCTCCCCACCTCTGGTCATGGGCATACTTCATCTCCATTGGCGCCCACCTCTCCAGGGCTGCTTTCAGGTCCTCGACAAGGCCCGGCTCATGCTCTATGGTGGTGACCGCACCTGTGGCCCCGGGCACGAATATGATTGCTGCTCCAGAATTTGCCCCAGATTCTCTGACTGCATTGGATGTCTCCTCGGTTATGTCTATTATATCGGCATTTCCTTCTGTCTCAAACTCCAGGTATCTGGTGACGATCAGACGCCCACCTCCTTATGCTGCCGCGCCGTCGTATGACCATAGCGGCAACCTCCGAGAGATATTTAACAAATGCAGGCTCATATAATTTCGGTGCAGAGATGGCAAGAGAGGCTTACTATCTGGCAGTCAGGCGGGTTTTGATCCTGGTCTTCTTCCTCAATATTGCCGTGGCTCTAAGCAAGCTACTCTATGGCCTGATTACTGGCTCACTATCAATGACCAGCGATGGCCTGCACTCCATCTTCGACAGCGCATCCAATATAATAGGCCTGGTAGGGATAGCCATAGCATCCCGGCCGCCTGATAAGGAGCACCCTTACGGCCATGCCAAGTTCGAGACCTTTGCCTCAATAGGCATAGCCGTGCTCCTCTTTGCTACCTGCCTGCAGATCCTGGAGGCGGCAGTGGGCAGGCTCTTTAATTCTATGTCGCCGGAGGTAACCAGCCTGAGCTTTATAATCATGGGCTCAACCCTGGCGATCAACATCGGCGTATCAGTTTATGAGCGCTCTATAGGCAGGAGACTGGGTAGCGACATACTGGTTGCAGACTCCATCCATACCCAGAGCGATATCTATGCATCAGTGGGTGTGCTTCTGGGCTTTCTGTTGATCAGGGCGGGATTTCCTCTGGCGGATCCAATCGTTGCCATAATCATAGCCGGGCTCATAGTGCGGACAGGAATTGAGATAATGAGAGACAGCTCCAGGGTGCTCCTGGATAAGGCCTTCATTGATGAAGACCTCATTAAGAGGATGGCTGAATCAGTAGAGGGCGTATGCGCCTGCCACCAGGTCAGGACCCGGGGACCTCCAGGGCAGACATATGTAGACCTGCACATTGGCGTTGATTCTTCTCTGTCAATAGACCAGGCTCACCAGATTGGTGAGGCTGTGGAAGACAAGATCAAAGAGTCCTTCCCCGGAGTTCAGGATGTGGCAGTGCATATTGAGCCCAAGGGAAGCTGCGAGCTTCACAGGCCTGATAAGTGATTCTTCTGTAGCACTGGACTTCTGCCAGGAAGAGATAAGTTAATACCGTTCAGAGACAGTTATTAACAAAGATTCTTGATATGTGACATCAATGGGGGAATGATCATCTATAAACCTGCCATCTTCTACAAGGTCTGCTACGATCACGAGTCGAGTCTGAGCACGATCAGACCGGCACAGGAGGATTAATGCCTATGCCACCAAAGTCCATTGTAACTTTATCGATAAGCGGGACAGGAACTCCGGCTCTTCGAACATACTCCTTTGAAGTGATGGTGGATGGCCAGCCGGCTCAAAGCCTGCAGAGCCTGTCGCCAGTAGAGTCTCAGGAGGTGATGGAGATATCAAGGCAGTATGAGCACCTCTTTGAGAAGCAGTGCCGGCCCGAGGCTGCCTCTGATTACCTGGAGGTCTTGGGCGCAGGGCTGTTCCATCTCTGGTTTGAGACCGCCTGGGGCCAGATCAGGGCCAAGATCTCAGGTCCGGAAATTGAGCTGGTAATATCCTCTGATCTGCCCGAGGTCCTGGGGCTGCCCTGGGAGCTGGTTCACCCTCCTGACGGCGAGATACTGGGCTTTGATCAGAGCATAGGCATTCGACGCAGCCCGGCATCGCAGCCCACTCGGGCGGAGCTGGCCTCCAAGGCTGAGCTGCCGCCAGGGCCGCTGCGGGTGCTCTTCGTGGCCTGCGGACCAAAACAGTCCATGGACTGTCCTTCTGAAGAAGAGGCTCTGTACAGTGCCTTGGAGGGCATGTCCATCACTCTGGACTGCGGCGACCTTGGGACCTTCGAGGAGCTGAGGCAGATGACAGGCCAGCTTCGGCCGCAGATCGTCCATCTGGCAGGCCAGGCAGTATCCAAAGAGGGCTCGATCTACTTTGCCTTTGAAGGCAAAAGCGGCATGCCTGACCTGAAGTCAGCCTCTGATATAATGCAGATCCTGACAGGAATGGATATTCAGTGCCTGATAATGAGCGGCTGCCAGAGCAAGTCCTTATCTTATCTGGAGACCTTGTGCCAGGACCTGGCCAGGCTGGGTATTCCCATGGTCATAGCCTGGGCTGGGTCCATGGCCGAAAGCTCTGGCTTTGACCTGATAAGAGAGCTTTACCAGTCACTGGCCACAGGGCAGCCAGTGAGCAGCGCTCTGGTCAGGGCCAGCCAGGTGGTTGGAAAAGCATACCGCGAGCATTCCGGCATACTGGCATTCCCAGACCTGTACTCATCGACTGGTCAGGACCAGATCTTAGATGCTCAAAAGGCACCTCATATCATCTCGCACATGCGATCTGAGCAGAGACATCTGAGAGGCAATTCGGATGGATATGCAGAGGATTTCGTCAACAGGCGCCGAGAGCAGCAGCGTCTCCTGCCAGCTCTAAGAGATGGCACCGTAAGGGCTGTGATTCTCACAGGGCCAGAGGGCACAGGCAAGAGCGCCATGGCTGCGCACCTGGCAAAGGAGATGAAGGACAGCGGCTTCTTATTGATCACGCTACAGTCCTCGAAAGATAAGCCCTTGATTACTGCCAGGCTGATAGAGGCCTGTCGTGAGGCGTTCCTCATGGCAGAGGGACGCAATCGTTTAGAAGGCGACGACCGAAAGGCAGACCGGTTCAGGGATGCGGCAGGGCTCCTGGGCGATCCCAAATCCTCTGTGGACACACGCCTGAGGGAGGCGGTCTCAGCCATGGACCTGGGGAGGTTCTGTCTGGTGCTGGACGACTTCAATGCCAACCTGGACGAGTCAGGCAGGATTCGTGACCAGGATATATCCAAGTTCTATGCCCATATCCTCAATCATCTTACGAACTCCAGGGCTATAATTGTGAGCCAGCGCCTGCCTGAGGACATCATGACACTGCCGTCCAGGGTCTGGGAGCACCCCCTGGGAGGTCTCTTCCTGGCGGACTTCTTGAGGCACATGCTCAGGGACGAGCTTGCAGCCAGGCGCTATGGCACTGGTGAGATCAAGTACGGCCTGATCCGGAATCTGCACGGAGCAGTGAGCGGGCGTCCTATGTGCCTATACCGCCTTGGGAGGGCGCTTGGATTTGGTGCGAACATCAAGCCGGGCACGGGATTGTGCGAGGATGTAAATATCTTCCTCTACGGCACACTGAGCCCTGATTCCAGGAAGGCACTCTCCAGGGCGGCAGCATTCAATGTGCCTGTGAACCTCTCCGGGCTGGAGGCAGTGACAGGGGCGTCATTTGGGGCGCTTGAATCCATGGCAGATGAGTGGCGCGGCATAGGCCTGGCATTCTGGAGAGACGGCCTGCTGGCTATTAGCTCAGACCTGCGGCTCTGGCTTTTGGGCCAGATCAGCGCTGAGGAAAGGGCAAAAGCGCACAGGGATGCGGGCGATTTCTTAAGGGACATATCCCAGCAGAAGAGGTCCGGAGAGGTTGGCCTGTCCAGGCTGGAGGGCATGCTTGAGGCACGGGCTCAGTATCTGGCTGCGGGTCATGCAGATAGAGCCGTAGATGCCACAAACCGGATAAGTGGGTTCCTGATGAGGATGGGACTATTTGGAGATATAAAGAGGCTGAACCAGGAGATCCTGGATAGCTTTGGTCATCCCCGGGCAATGGCCTGGATGGCCATGGCCTGCCTGGAGCAGGGCCAGTACCCAGAGGCTCAGGACCTGTATCAGAGATGCCTTGAGCAGGCTTCTGGAGATCAGGACCGGGCGAGCGCCATGCATGGGCTGGCAATCATCGACCTGAGGCAGGGGCGGTATGATCTGGCCAGGAAGAATTTCCTGGGCGCTCTGGAGATCTTCCAGCGCCTTGGGGACGATGCCAGCACGGCTGCTACGCTTCAGGGACTGGCCTCCATTGATATGGCCCTTGGCGAGAACCAGCCTGCCAGGGACAGACTGGTCAAGGTTCTGGTCCTGCAGGAGAAGCTGGAGGATAAGTCAGGGCAGGTGGCAACTCTGCACGATCTGATATCGCTGGACCTGAGGCAGGCCGACTACCCTGCTGCCAGAGAGAAGCTCCAAAGGTCGCTATCTATCTTCGAGGATATTGGAGATCTGGCAGGCCAGGCAGGGGTGCTGAGGAACATGGCCTCAATCGACCTGGAGAAGGGCGACCCGGATGTCGCCAGGTCAGAGTTCCAGAGGTCTCTGGAGATAAGGCAGAAGCTGAACGACAAGGCCGGGCAGGCAGGGATTCTCCACAACATGGGGATGATAGATCTTCAGAGCGGGGATCTTCAGTCTGCACGCGAGAAGCTCGTGAGGTCCCTCAAGATCTATCAGGAGATGGGGGATAAGCCGGGCGAGGCTTCGGCGTTCTTCCAGCTGGGTGTGATGGCTGTTCAGGGAAAGAATACCAACGAAGGGATGAAGCTTTTGGCGCTTTCTGGAATGCTGCTCAAGTTGGCGGACCATCCTGATTTCAAGGAGGTGGAGCCGGTGGTAGACAGGCTGGCATCTCAGCTCAGGTACTCCCAGGAGCAGTTCATGAGGATGATAAAGGAGGTCTCTGAGGCTTACAGGAGGGACCGGGCATCAGGATTGGTGGAGGCAGCATTTAAGGATTAGAT
>DATMZB010000224.1:0-6096 GCA_035560655.1 Methanotrichaceae archaeon
GATTATAACCATCATAAGATATGCTGATGCCAGTGAACAGGCATGTCGCTTCACTCTCTTTCCTCCATATCCTTTTTCATATTATAGGCATGGATAGAATAACGATCATAAAATCCGCCCCCCGATGCTTCAGCATCCAGCCAGAGCATCGGATCGCGTTTAGGACAGCTAAAAGTTGGTTCTACTTGCTCTGGCACTCAGTCTTGTCCAGGGGTTTGGCAGTAATCTTCTGGTCTATGGCGCACTCAGTGGCCTCGCAGGCGCTTATCTTCTCAGCAAGCTTGGCCAGCACATCCTTCCTCATCCCGCCAACGAACTTGATGGACCCGACCACGAGGTGCCCTCCGCCGCTCACTCCGCCGTTTGGAATCTCGACCATCAGCTCTCTTACCATCTGCGGAATGTTCATCTTCACTCCCCTGCTCCTCAGAACTGCGAAGTCAGGCCCGTAGCCAATGGTGACTACCGGCTTTCCCGCGAACCTCTGGCAGAGCCTATCGTGCACCTCGCCTGAGGTCTTGCCGGGAGGCGGGAATGTGAACTTATGCGCAAAGTTCTCCACATCCAGGACGTTCATGATTATGCCGTTTGGCAGCTTTGTCGACTTGACGTTTCCCATTGTGGCGCGCAGCTGGTCGTCTATCATGGCTCCCGCCTGCTCGCAGAGGAGCTCAACAATCCTCCTGTGCCTGTCGAGCCTGCCCAGGCAGAGTATATCATTTATCAGGCCCCTGCCCTCATTGAACCTCAGCCAGAATGCCTCATAGTCCAGTGCCAGGGCGATCTTCTTCAAGTCATCCAGGCTGAACTTGTCCTCTACAAGCTCTAGATACCTGTCTCTCTCAGGAGCCTCGCTCCTATCGCCCACTGCAGAGACCGCAGGGAAGTGCTTTATCTTGTTCTCAACTTCAGGGTAAATCATCCTGGCGATCTCAGTTGCCAGCATTCCAGTGGTCACTCCAAAGTCGCCGCCAACATGGGCCGGGTTGACATGGGCTATCAGGTACTGGTCCACGATCTCGTCTGGATGATGATGGTCCACCACAAGCATCTCTAAGCCATATATCTGGGCCTGCTTCATGGCAGGTATATCCTCAATGGTTGAGCCGTTGTCTGCCAGGATAATGAGCGGCATCTTCTGGCCGTGCCTGGTCTCGTCCTCCAGGGCGTAGCTCAGGTCCTTTGTGACATCTTCAAGCTCGTAGAAGGGGGCCTTGCTTGGAGCACGGCGGTAGTTGTAGTACTCGGCATCCGGCCCTCCTGCCTCCTTTATCAGAGGAAGAATGGCAGTCTCTATTGCCACGGCTGCTGTTATGCCGTCGGCATCTGCATGGTGCCTGAGCACAATTGGCCTGGACTTGAATATGGCCCTCCTGATCTCCTTGGCCACTGCTTTCATGGCAGGCCGCAGCTTTGTTAAGACATCGCTCTCTATCAGGAGCCCTGGGTCTGAGGGCTCGGCACGCCTGTCTATAGCCTGCTCTATCAGGTCCTTGACACTGGCAGCCTCGCCGCCCCAGAGGCGCTTCATGGACCTGATCTCAACCTGGACCTGGTTGTTCCTCTGTGAGACCTCGCCTATCACCCGGACCATCATCTCGCTGTCTATCTCCGGGTAGGCACGGACCCCTGCGCGCTCGAATGCGGCGCAGAATACCAGGCCGCTGTCGTCGGCTATGGTGAATATTGTGGGCCCGCCCGTCTGCTTGACCTGAATGACCTCGCCCTTGATGCTGACCAGCTTGCCCATCTGCTTATCCAGCTCGGCTGCCTTGGACAGGGGCAGGTCCTTCTCGACTTCGACTGTGTTGTACTCCTTCAGCTCCACTGGCTCAAGCTCAATGTTTCCATTGGGAAGCACATTTCTTACAAGGACGAACAACGTGTCTCCTACCTCGGGCTTGTTGGACTTGAGGTACTTGTTGTGGGCCAGGCCTCTTACGTGGCCGTTTAGGTCCACGAACGCCCCGAAGTTGGCAATCCCCGAGACCTTTCCCTGATAGATCTCGCCGACTACTACATCGCTGGTATCACAAGAATCGTCGAGAATATGCACCAGGGGCTTCTTGGAGCACTTGTCGCACAGCTCTGTCTTGCTGGCAAGCTTTGCGCCGCACACAGCGCACAGGTACTCGCGGCCAAGTCCGCTACATGCCTCGCACGACTCAGTGACCGGGATCTTTCCAGAGCCCTTGCAGACACTGCACTTGGTAGTCCCGCGCTCAATTAAGTCTTTCATGTCGCTGGCTGAAGCCTCGCCAAGGCTGATGGACTCAGTCTTCCCGCTGCCATTGCAGTTCGGGCAGGGTTTCTCGCCCACCGTCAGATACCCCTTGCCTCTGCATATCTCGCATACGTTCATCCTGATGAAAGGAGCATCACAGGAATTTATATCTTGGGTAGAGGTGATTCGACTCATTTCCCATTCACAGGAGATGCCTGGCTTCCTGGCGCCTGATTTTCAAAAGAAATATCTACAATCTTTCAACCTGTCTGCGTAGTGGCACAGGCATCGCTTAAGTCTGGCTCAGGCTGCGGCCGCCACACGCAGGACCTTCGACATTAAAGATCTCCAAGCATTTGGGGTCCATTTTGGCAGTGATCTCCAGAGCAGAGTTCTCCTCAGCCTGCCTTTATATAATAGGTTACACCTCCCGCTGATCATGCAAATAGTAGTTCTGCGCATAGGCCACAGGCCTGAGCGGGACAAGAGAATCACCACCCACGTCGGTCTGGTGGCCAGGGCTTTTGGAGCCGAGGAGATGCTGATGACTGGCAGGGACCCAAGCGTCGAGGAGAGCCTAGATGACGTGGCTGAGAGGTGGGGCGGCGGCTTCAAGCTCAGGCCGGACGTGTCCTGGAGGGAGGAAGCCAGGCGCTGGAAGGATTCAGGTGGGAAGCTGGTGCACCTGACTATGTACGGCTCAAACCTGCCATCTGTCATAGACGAGATCAGGGGATGTGATAAGATCATGATCGCTGTGGGCGCAGAGAAGGTGCCAGCAGAGATGTACGACCTGGCGGACTGGAACGTGGCCGTGGGAAACCAGCCACACTCTGAGGTTGCGGCGCTCGCGATATTCATGGACAGGCTCCTGGAAGGAAGCGAGCTTGAGATCGACTTTGGCGAGGGTCTCAAGATCATCCCGAGTGCCAGAGGCAAGACTGTAATAGACCGATCTGCCAGAGGAGAGCGCTGCTCAGGACCCGTCTCAGAAAGGCAGAGCCTGGAACCATGAGAATTCTTGCCATTGGCCAGAGCGTGAGGAACATAGCCTGCTCTGCCACCAGGGCAGGCCACGAGGTCATAGCCGCCGACTTCTACTGCGACCTGGACCTGCCAGAGTGCGCCTGCCGGGTGGTGCCAATCCCGCAGCCTCCTGTGGCTGATGAGATGCTGGACAGGTACATCAACCAGCTTGGACCTGATGCAGTGGTCCTGGGTCCGGGCCTTGAGACGGCCGCAGTCAGGTGCGCCATGGTGCTGAACAACCCAAGGGATCTGATCATGAAGGCATCCGACAAGCTCTGGCTGGCGGGGTGGCTCGGGAGAAGAGGGTACCCTCACATACCCACAAGATCGGTTGATGATGCCCAGAATTTCCCTTCTGTAGTCAAGCCGCGCACGGGCGCAGGGGGCGCGGGCTGCACGAGGGTCCGGGACCAGTCGGGCCTGGATGCCGCTGTGCAGGAGGCTTCAGCAGTTGGAGAGGTCCTGGTACAGGACTGGGTGGACGGCATCCCTGCCAGCGTCTCAGTGATTGGCAATGGCAAGGAGGCCAGGGCCGTCGCGGTCAATGAGCAGCTAATAGGCGAGGGCTGGACAGGGGCTAAAGGGCTCAGGTACAGCGGCAACATCACACCACTGGAGGCAAGCCCTGGCCTAAAGGAGGAGATGGTAGACATTGCAGAGGGGGTGGCCTCTGATCTGGGACTTATTGGCTCCAATGGCATAGATTTCATACTGGCTGAGGGCGGGCCAGTGGTGGTCGAGGTCAACCCCCGGTTCCAGGGAAGCCTGGAGGCAGTTGAGCTCGCACACGACATAAACATCTTCCAGGCCCACCTGGAGTCGTTCAAGGGCCTGCTGCCTGATATGCCCGCATCTCACAGGACTGCAGGCAGGGCCATAGTCTATGCCAGCAGAGACACTATCATAGAAGAAGACCTGAGGTCCAGGATAGATGGCATTACAGATGTTCCAAGGATCGGCGCGAGGATATTGAGGGACGAGCCAATGGCGTCCATACTGGCTGCAGGGCCGTCCAGGGGGTGGGTCTTTTCCATGCTCAGGGATGGGGCCTCAAGGATGCACCATGCCGCAGTTCAAAAATAGAGTCAGGGCTGCAGGCTGAAGTTTACCACTTAACTACCCTGTAGAACCAGTGGCAAAAGAGGGTCCAAGCCCTTATCCAGCCACTTCCTTTCTCCAGCTTCTCTCTATCCTTCTCACTGTATTTCTTATCTTTCATCCATGACATGTTTGATTGGTGGGTAATTCAGAATATAATCATATCGGTTTTGGAAGCGATGCCGGATGCGATGAGATGCCTGAATTGGCGCAGGCTGCAATGACTATCGGGTGGAGACAATACCATATCATATCGAAGGCACTTCCAGGTCGATGCTGGAGCAATGCGTAAGCAGTTCAGATAGCGGCTCCAAAGCGTTGCCAGCAGCGAAAGGCTGGACTATATCTGCTAATTGCAGGGCATTGCCATCAAAATAGAGCTGTTCTTAAGATTTAAGAGAATTTCATAACCGAATTGCCTCAAATCCCGTTATGCGCAGGGATTGAAAAAGGTAATATATCTAAAAGATCAAGTTGAGGGGATCATATGAAGTCCCCTGAAAGGATCACCATAGCACTCGATGAAGAGACTGCCTGTCTCTTTAAGAAGATGAAGGAAGAGCCGGGCATATCACAGAGCGAGCTGATGCGTGAGGCCTTGAAGTTCTACGGCAAGCACAAGTCGCTCTTCGAGTTCGTCGAAGACAAGAAGGTCTATACCCATGCCGAGATGCTCTCTGCAGGAGAGCACATCATACTGGACATCGATCACTGGATCCTCTTCCTGAACTTCATTGAGTCTCACCCGGATAAAGAGAAGTTCTGGGAGCTGCACAAGGACGTCTGCCAGGCGCACGCAGAGCAGTTCAAGCACAAGCTCTACAACGCCGAGTCCATCTTAAAGCGGCTGGAGATCTGCAACCTCTTCAAGCTCAGCAAGAGGTCCGATAAGGAGTTCACTCTCGTGCTTGGATCGGATCTTCCAAAGCAGTTCGTAAAGAGGGAGCTTGAGGAGATATTTGCAGGGATGGGCTTCATAGTTGAGATAAAAGAGGACTTCTCCAAGCTCAGGGTCAAGGTCATCCACGACCTCTGACCTCAAGATCTTTGCATGGTCGCATCCCGGGCCGGGCTGATGAGAACTTTCGATTCCTCAAGCAATCGATGTTAGAAGCGCTAATCCAGATTGTCTAAATTGTTGGGTTAGCTTACAAATACCATTATCAATTACTCTACTGGAGCATTTGCCTAACACTTCTGGGTCAGATGCCCCCCTGACCCCCTCTGGGGGAACCCCAATGCACATTTGCCATAGCTACGGCAAGAGACTAGCGGCATAAGATCGGCAAATAATCGATCTCCTGAAGCGCCACGAAGGTATGAAGCTCCCTCATGCCATCTATGGCCACTATGTCCTCACCAGACCTTCGCCGCAAAATAATGTGATGGATGGTGTGGATGATCATTCTTTAGGCCAGCCGTGATATATCTTCACCTCTGATAGCTTCACCGCACCACCATTGTCGAGCTTTGCGCAGCTTTAGATCAATTCTAACCTAAACCGCTCTTGAAGAAGTAATCTCCTTGCTGGCAGATTCATGCTCGCTGGGATGAACCAGTCTGGCTGAGACCTTCACTGTTCCAAGTGATGTAGTGTTGAGCTCCATGCCTATCCAGTCCCAAGGGTATGTAGGATCAGCTATGTCGCCTACAGCAAGGCCAGATGCTTTGCCTTTAGCATATCCATCCACCTGGACACTGCCAATTGATGGGTGCCTGGAGGCCTCCACATTGGAGTATATGGT
>DATMZB010000225.1:0-10666 GCA_035560655.1 Methanotrichaceae archaeon
GCTCCCGACTGAGCCGCTGCCCTGGATGCTGCCCTGGCAGCCGCAGAGGTGCCAAAGAAAAGGCTGCGCTCTCTGGTCTTTGCCTAGTTTAGAAGAACTACTGCATCAGAGCCAGCCTGAATCTCCAGCACCGAAACGCTGGCATTCTCCTCAAGCTTATGTCCGCCAGGCCTTTCAGGCAGGCATCTATCATTGACGGCCTGCCCATGGTTCCACCCAGGACTGCTCTGATCTGCCCAAACCGACCAGGTATCTTATCAGCCTCAGACAGAACCCGGGTCCACGACCTTCTAGTACAGCACCAAGCCTAGCCGCCCGTCTCGAGGTTATCATCCTGCATCTTGACGGACTGGAGCTGCTCAGCTTGCGCCTTCATCCGCCGCTCTATCTCTTCCAGAGAAAATCCTTCCAGCTCTTTTCTCTCAGGTATCTTATCTATGGGCTCAAGGGTGCTCACATCGTAATACAGGCTGGTTGTATCAAGGAGTGCCCACTTCTTTCCGTCCTCCTCTTTCATCACCTTTACAGTGCCCACCGTGCCTGTGCCTGAGTACCTGACCAGGCTGCCTTCATCTATCTCCAATTTGATCACCTATAATTTTTCAATCAAAGTTCTTCCAGAAAAGCCCTCCACCTCAGCACCGTCAGGCCCGGCCAGGACCTCCATGCCCTCGAACTCAGGGCTGCCGCATAGCACGTCCTGCTCAGGGTGCGTGCCTGGCTGTATCCTGCAGGACAGCTTGGTCCTGGGGCCTATAGAGACCACTGTGGTGAGCCTGGGAGAGGCAAGATGGCCTTTTGGCAGGACTATGAGGGGCATGCCCATCTCCCTGATCTGGTAGATGGTGCACCGCAGTCCCCGCCTGACCTTCTCTCCTGTTCCAAAAGATGATGCCACAATGAGATCCCAGTCTTCAGTGAAGATCACTATCTCCTCGTGGTCAGTATCCATATAAAAAAAGTCGCCCAGGGTTTTGGCCATAGCTACTGTGCCGCTCTGGCCGCAGAGATAGGCGATCTGGTCATCTCCAAGCCTGATTTGCATGGGCTTACACTTGCTTTACATTTCTGGACTTGCATGAAGGGCACCTGGGCCTGCTTCCCATGCCCTTGAACTTATTCTTGCAGTCTAAACATTCATAATCCTTTGATGCCAGAGACTCCACATCTCCCAGATCCGGTCCACCGCCAACTGTACACATGAGCGCCTTCACCTCATTCTAATGTAATGGCATATCTGAATATTTAAACCAGACGGCTTTTTAAGGATACCTGATCCAGGAAACATATTATCTTGGACTCAATCATCAAGAGATGGAGAGAACTCAATTCTAAATAAGAAACCCAGAGAGCAGTGCCTCAACATTCATTCTCAGGCCGCTAAGATCTCCATCATTTACGATCTTTAAGTCAGCCTCCTCTATGGCCGCTTTCATGCCCCAGCCCAGCTCCCGGAACTCTCTCTTCTCAAGTGCCTCTGCAGTAAGCTTCAAGCATTCGCTTCCTGTCGCGCGCATCTCCAGATCCTTCATGGCCAAAACCCTGGGATCATCCGGCCTTCCCCGGGCCACTATCCACCTCAGCCTGGCCTCTGGAGGCGCCCAGATCTCCACCAGGTGGAACTCATCGGAGTGGGCGCGGAAGTAATCAACCTCATCCTTGGACCTGATGCCGTCCACCACCACCAGCTCATCTGATCCCTGCAGATCCTCCAGACACCTCTGGGCTATGGCGCTTGGTCCATACCTGGCCCTGAGCATGTTGCCGACCTTGCCAAAGCTCTCATCGCTTGGCTCCAGGCACAGACGGGCTGCCTCATGCCGGACCACATCCCCCATCACCGCCACTCTCAGGCCCATCTCTCTGGCCACTAAAGAAGCTTCACCCTTGCCAGATCCGGGCAAACCTATGAAACCTATGATCTTCAACTCGCCATCTCCGAAATGCTATCCCTCTTCAATCAGACCAGGGTTATTCTAGAAACTAGTTGATGGCAGTTTTGATTCGGCAAAATACTGCTCAGCAGTTTCTCTTCAGTAGCTCCCTTTCTGCTGCATAGTTTAGCTTCTCCAGCGCCTCCTGAGCTGACAGCCAGACGACCCTCTCCACCTCCTCAGATGGCTGGAACTGGCATTCGCCCTCTGGGGTCATATTCCAGAAGCGCACTACCTTGGGGATCCCCTTGATCTCATACCTGACCTCGCCCGCGAACTCATCCACTTTGACGCTGCAGCCTGTCTCCTCTTTGACCTCTCTTACTGCAGCCTCCTGCCAATCCTCTCCAGGATTTAGCTTCCCCTTTGGAAGCGTCCAATCTCCATAACGGGCTCGGTAAATGACTGCTATCTCTCTGCCCTGGAGAGAATCGCGCCAGATTAAGCCGCCTGCAGCTTTTATTTCATCTTTTCTCGCAATATTTCCTTTGGCCATGCTATACCTCCGGGATCATCCTCGGCTTTCGCCTGGAAGACATATGCCAGGTCCCGTCAGCCGGGACCCCATTTCATGCTGGGCCGCTCCTTTATGCTCACCTCAGACACTCCTTCCAGCGGCCCTGCCAGAACTTTAAGCGAGTCTGAGGGGACCGGCTTAAACTCGCCTGCCTTTGGCTGGCCCTGCTGTATAGCAATGGATTCCAGCCTGTGGCCGGGATATTCCTTCAAGAGGTCCAAGAGCATTCCGGCAATCTCCTCTATCTCGGCATGCGACGGCATCTCCGGGAAGACAGTAATCCTGACCTCCAATGGAATCTTAGATAAAAGAGATATCCTCAGGCACTCAATGACCTTGGGTGCCACTCCAGCCCTGCCAGTGGCACGTTCATACGCGGGGTCTCTGAGAGCGGCCTTGATATCCATGAATACTTTGTCAATCATTTTTTCCCCCAGGAGTTCGGAGAGCGCTGATGGGTAGAAGCCGCATGTCTCCAATCCCACCTCCAGGCCCAGGTCTTTGGCGCTGCGGGCCAATGTCCTGGCAGCGTCAGGCTGCATCATGGGCTCTCCGCCTGAGAGGACCAGCCTGCTCAGAAATGGGGGTGCCTTCTCAGACATGGCCTTATGCAAGGCGCTGTCCAGTGTTATCTGGCTGGATCTCAGGCCAGGAGGCCGGACATCCCTGACCTTAATCTCTCCATCCTGGAAAGAGATCTCTGCCGGGCTCTCGCCCTTCTGCAGGTCTTTATTCTGGCAGTGAGGACAGCGCAGAGGGCATCCCCTGAAGAAGACAACAGTTGATGCCGATCCCGACCAGTCCACGGTCGATAGGTGGACTATTCCCCCGAAGTTTATTATCATCTATCAGATATTCCTGCCCTGATCGTCTTTGATGGAAAGCTGCCTGCCTGCGATCTTCTCTATGCAGCCTTTCAGCTCCAGCTCGTCTCTGGATGCGCGCTCCTCAATGGTTGCCAGAGACTCACGGCTCTTTGCAAGGCCTGCCTCAAGGCTCTGCCTCTTCTCGCCCACCTCAACCAGGCTGCTCTCCAGGCCCGTACTCTGGCGGCAGCTTTCTGACAGGCTCTTCTCCAGGTCCAGGATCTCTTTGGAGAGCTGAGTATACCTGGATCTGAGGTCCTCAAGAGCCCTGGACGCGATCAGCCTGTCCACCTGGCCCAGGATCTTCTCTCTTTGCTTCTCTTTCACACCCAAACTGTCCAGGTTGGCCTTGAGCTCCAGCAGAGCATCGGCTATATCTCCGGCAGGTGCCTCCTGCGGGGAGCTGGACAGGAGCTCGATGGTCCGTCTGTGGTCCAGGCTCAGCCTCTCGCTGTCATCCAGCTTCACCATCCTGGCCAGGGCTTTAGAGAGGGGCGATACCAGGCCGTTCATCTCAGTCACGATCTGCCCGGCCTCGGCCCGCCTGTGCTCAAGCTCGTCTCGAATCGTCCTCGCCCTCAATCCCTCATCACTTGAGGCCAGTGCATTCAGGTCCTGCCTGATCATCTCCTCAGATGCCTGAAGCTCTTTAAGCCTCTTTTCCAGGTCATCTATCTCTTTCCTGAGCACTTCAGCCTTGCCGCGTGCCTCAAGGACCCTGGTTAGGATCTCCCTTGAGGCGCTTATCTGGGCCTGCTCACTCTGCCTGCTCTCGATCTCATTTCCAAGATCAGCCAGAAGATGGCTCAGCTTGCTCAGATCGGCGTTTATCTTCTTGGATTGGTCCGGAAATAGGATCGCTGCATATCCCTTAGCCCTGCCGAACTTCATCACAGTGTTTCCCAGGTGCTTCACTATGCTGGAGTGATATGCTGTCGCAGAATCTATCTCCGGCTTTTCTGGCGGAACCATCTTCTCAACCAGCTCGCTTAGCTGGTTGAGAACGGCGTCCCTGGCAGCCAAGCCTGCATTGAGGAGCTTGGGCCTAGTGTCCTTATCCGGCACTGCAGTTTTCAGAGATCTAAGATCATCCCCCAGATCTCCGGATAAGCCCTTAATCTGGTCATAAATCTCTCTGGTTCTGGCCTCAAACTCCGGGCTGTGTGACTGCTCATCCAGCCAGGCTCCCAAATTGGACAGCGCCAGGCCTTCGACCTCTTTCTTTTCAGGCCGGTCTTTCTTGAAGATCTTGCCCAGCCATTTCAATGCATCACCTCTCTGTTTCCATACTTGAGCTGAGACAGGACCTTCTCAGCCACTTTGGGCCCGAGGATCCTGCCCACCTCGGCCGGGTCTGCCTCCTTGAGCCTGGATATGCTGGTGTAGCCTGCCTGGTGAAGCTTCCTGGCCCTGACCCGGCCAATGCCCTTCAGCTCTACCAGGGCCAGGAGGTCTGGGCCTGCGCCGTAATGTATTCGCTCGGCAAGCTGGTCAGACTTGTAGGTCACTCCCAGGTCCAGATGCTTGGAGAGCTCTGACAGGGAGTGCATCAGCCACTCGGCGGTCTCGGCGGTCCTCCTTATGTCGCCAGGCCCGATCCTGTATCTCTCGCCCATGTACTCCTCCTTGGCCTCTGTGATCCAGTCCATGAGCATCGCCGAGGTTTTGATCTCCTTCATAAGCCAGTCGTAGTTGTCCTCGAAATAGAGCTCTGATTCATGCTCGTCAAGGAAATCCTCTATCCACCTATCAGAGGCATTGACATAGAGCAGATCCATGTTGGGGGTCATGGTGAGTAGATGTATCAGCCCCAGGTCTGAGGGGCTCTTCCCGGCCTTGATATTGGAGATCATCTTCACTGCAGAGAGGGGATCTATGTAGAGCTTGGAGACAAGCGAGCCCAGAGGGGTGGGGGTCAGGTCATCCTTTATCATCCCGTTCTCTATCAGAAAGCCCAGGACCATCTCAAGTGTGGACTCCATGTGCCAGGGGTCCTGCTGGCAGGCATAGAATGTGGTGGCAATGAAATTTTTGAGCTCCTCCGGACTGGAGGCAAAGCCAGCAGTGATTGTGGAGAGGATATGGGTTCTTAGAGCTGATTCGCTGGCAAGCTTTGACCAGATCTCCTCTGGCTGGCCATTGATATAGTGATCTGTCAGATCCTGAAGCTCGCCCTCGTCCTTGGCTATAAGGAGCGATTCTCCATAAGGGTCCAGACCGGGACGCCCGGCACGGCCTGCCATCTGTCTGTATTCAATGACCGGTATTGGCACCATTCCCATGCCCGACTCGTAGCGCCTGTAGCTCTTTATGAGCACCCTCCTTGCAGGGAGGTTTAAGCCTGCTGCCAGTGTAGGAGTGCTGGCTATGACCTTGATTTTATTATCGCGAAAGCCCTGCTCTATGAGCCGTCTCTGCTCCATGAGCAGCCCGGCATGGTGGAAGGCAACGCCTCTGGAGGCGCAATCAGCAAGCTTGCGGCATGTCTCGCTGTCGCCCGTCGCTAAGATCGCCTCCGAGAGGGCGTCGAGCCCCTCTTCCTTAATGGAGAGCGCATCTGCGACCTTGGCGGCAGTTGACTCGGCATTTCGCCTGCTGCTGTCGAAGATGAGCATCTGAGCCTTCTGGTCCATTGTATCCCTGACCAGGGCCAGAACCTCGTCACGGCCCTTTAGGGCCAAGCTCCCGTCGGGGAAGACCATGGTCCCTCTGCAGATCACGCCTTCTCTGAGCTTGGTTGGCCTCCAGTCGCTGAAGACCAGCTCAGCACCCAGCCAGTTGGCGATCTCTGCACCGTTGGCGACAGTGGCTGAAAGGCCGATTATCTGCATCTTGGGGTTGAGCTTGATGAGCTTGGTTATTGTCATCTCAAGCGTTGGGCCGCGGTTGGCAGAATCTAATAGGTGGATCTCATCCACCACAAGCACTGATATGTCCCGGATCCAGCCGGCTCCATTTCTTATGAGAGAGTCGGCCTTCTCTGATGTGGCAATTATGATCTGGTTTTTCCCGAGGCGCTCATCTTTGCGGTCGAAGTCGCCTGTGCTTATGCCTATATCTATACCCAAGCTCTTGAACCTGCGAAAAGAATCATACTTCTCTGAGGCTAAAGCACGTAGCGGCACTATATAGAGAGACCGCTTTCCCTGAAGTGCGGCCTTGAGCATGGCAAGCTCTGCAAGCAGGGTCTTTCCTGCAGCTGTTGGTATGGAGAGCAGCATGTTCCTGCCGTCTAGAAGCCCCCTCTCCACGGCCTCGGCCTGAGGCGGATAAAGCTCTTTTATGCCCTTTTCTTGATACAGCCTGATGACCTCATCGGGCAGCCAGGATCCCAGATCTTGAGTGCTTAGCATGTCCCTCTACTCTTAAATACTACGTTACAGTACTAGCAGGAAGATAATATAGATATGCGAAATGGATCCGACCAGGAGCGCAATCTGAGCACCTTGATGGAGAGAGCTAAATGTATGCTGATAGGATAAAATATCTCCCACCCTACTTATTCGCGGCGATAGATCAGGCCAAGCAAGAAGCCAGGGCTAGGGGAGTTGACGTCATAGACCTCAGCGTTGGAGACCCGGACCTGCCCACTCCGCCGCACATAGTGGAGGCGCTGAGTAATGCAGCCAAGGTCCCTGAGAACCACCAGTATCCATCCTATGCCGGAAAGCTCTCTTTTAGAAAGGCTGTGGCTGACTGGTATAATGAGACCTTCAGGGTCGAGCTGAACCCCGAGACGGAAGTCTTGGCCCTGATAGGCTCCAAGGAGGGCATAGCTCACGCTCCCATGGCCTTCATAAATCCAGGGGATACAGCTCTGGTCCCCGATCCAGCCTATCCAGTTTACAGGACAGCTGTAACATTTGCAGGAGGCAAGCCTGTAATCATGCCCCTTTTGAGGGAGAACGGGTTCCTGCCAGACCTGGATGCCATAGACAAGGATGCTGCCCGGAATGCCAAGCTCATCTTCCTCAACTATCCAAACAACCCAACAGCAGCCTCTGCCGGCAGGTCATTCTTCGAGGAGCTGGTGGACTTTGCCAGGGATAACGAGATCATAGTGATGCACGACAACCCCTACTCAGAGGTCTACTTCGATGGGATTAGATCTCTCTCAATATTCGAGATCGATGGGGCCAAAGACGTGGCAGTGGAGTTTCACTCGCTCTCCAAGACCTACAACATGACCGGCTGGAGAGCTGGCGCTGTGGTGGGCAATGCCGATATAGTAGCTGGGATTGGCAAGATCAAGAGCAACATAGATTCCGGCAACTTCGGGGCTGTGCAGGACGCAGGCATCGTGGCCTTAAAGAGTCCACAGAGCGTGATAGATGAGATGCGCAAGGTCTACCAGCACCGCATTAATATCCTGTATGGCTGTCTGATCAAGCTTGGATTTGAGCTCGAGAAGCCCAGAGCCACGCTTTACCTGTGGTCCTGGGTTGGAGGCGACTCTGTTGCATTCTGCAAGCGCCTTCTTGAGGAGACGGGCATTGTGGCCACTCCAGGCGTCGGATTTGGACAGTACGGCGAGGGCTACATCAGGTTCTCCATCACCCAGCCCACAGAGAGGATCGAGGCGGCTGTAGAAAGGCTGGAGAAATTTAGGCCCTGAATAATTTTTATTATCTTTTGGAGGAAGAGATTTGCTTGAGGAGTATTCAGCTTCTGAGATTGAATCTAAATGGCAAAAGAAGTGGGAGGAGGATCGCGTATTCTGTGCAGATCCTGACGCCCGCAAGAAGTTCTTCTTAACCATACCATATCCTTACCTGAATGGAAATTTACATGCCGGCCACACCAGGACGTTTTCCATAGGCGATGCCGTGGCCAGGTACAGGCGGATGCTTGGAGAGAACGTGCTCTTTCCAATGGCCTTCCATGCCACTGGAACGCCGATAGTTGGCCTATCTGAGCTCATCATCAACCGCGACCCGCTCATCTGGGATGTTTACACCAAACTGCACGGCATACCCGAGGAGGTCCTCAGCACCCTGAACACGCCCGAGAAGATAGTGGCCTACTTCAGGGCTCAGGACAAGGCTGCCATGCAGATCATAGGCTTCTCCATAGACTGGAGGAGGGAGTTCACAACAACAGACCCTGCCTATAGCAAGTTCATAGAGTGGCAGTTTGGGATACTTCACAGGCTGGACTACATCACCAAGGGAAGTCATCCAGTCAGATGGTGCCCAAACGACAGGAACCCGGTAGAAGATCATGATTTACTCAAGGGCGAGGATGCAACAATAATGGACTTTGCCCTGATCAAGTTCAGATTGAAAGGCGGCGATGTCCTGCCCTGTGCCACGCTGAGGCCCGAGACAGTCTTTGGAGTGACCAACCTGTGGGTCAACCCGGATGTAACTTATGTGGCTGCCCGGGTCAATGACGAGACCTGGATAGTCTCCCATGAGGCCTACGATAAGCTGACCTATACAGACCGCCAGGTAGCCTGGGGTGCAGAGATCCCTGGATCTGAGCTGATAGGAAAGACTGTCATCAATCCACTCACGGGAAAGGAAGTACTCATACTTCCGGCAGGCTTCGTGGACCCAGGAAACGGCTCTGGAATAGTCATGAGCGTCCCGGCCCATGCACCATTCGATTACCTGGCCTTGAAGGACCTGTTCGGCAAAGATCTCAGCAATTACGGCATAACAGCCGATCTGACCAAGATAGAGATCATCTCACTGATAGAGAGCCCTGGATATGGCGAGTTCCCGGCCATAGAGGTAGTCAAAGAGCTGGGGGTAAAAGACCAGAACGACCCCAAGGCCGAGGAGGCAACCAAGCTCATATACAGGCGCGAGTTCCACAACGGAGTCCTGAAATCCAACACAGGCAAGTATGCAGGCGTGGCTGTAGCAAAGATCAAGGACATACTGCTAAAAGACCTCATAGACTTGGGTGCAGCTGAAATCTTCTATGAGTTTTCCGAGTACCCGGTGATCTGCAGGTGCGGCACCCGCTGCGTCATAATGATGGTCAGGGACCAGTGGTTCCTGGCGTACTCTGATCCAGAATGGAAGGCCAAGGTTTTGGACTGCCTCTCAAAGATGCAGCTCATACCTGAGGAGATCAGGACTGAGTTTGAGAACAAGGTGGACTGGCTCAAGGACAAGGCCTGTGCCAGGCGCAAGGGTTTGGGAACTCATCTGCCCTGGGACAAGGAGTGGCTTATTGAGTCTCTGGCGGACTCAACCATCTACATGTCCTACTACATCCTGGCCAAGTATGTCAATGCAGGGATGAAAATAGACAACCTGCCCCCAGAGTTCTTTGAGTACATCTTCATGGGCAATGGCAGTGCCGAGGATGTGGCGGCCACCACAGGCGTTCCTCTGGAGACTGTCAGGCAGATCAGGACTGACTTTGAGTACTGGTACCCAGTGGACCTCAGGACGTCAGGCAAGGACCTGATCGCCAACCACCTGCTCTTCTTCCTGTACCACCATGTTGCCATCTACCCTGAGAGGCTCTGGCCAAAGGCGATAGCCATCAACGGCTTCGTCTCTCTTGAGGGCAAGAAGATGTCCAAGTCCAAGGGCCCGATCCTGACTCTGAGGGAGGCTGTGGCCGAGAACGGCGCAGATGTGACCAGGCTGTACATCCTGGCCAATGCCGAGTACACCCAGGACGCAGACTGGAGGAGCGAGGGAGCTCAGGCCTCCAGAAGCCAGGTGGAGAGGTTCTACAACCTGGCCGGGGAGATTCTTGGTGACAAAAACATAGACGAGAACGCCGATCTGACCCTCATAGACCGGTGGATGCTCAGCACCCTGCAGCGCAGGATAATTGAGACCACTGAGGCCATGGAGGGCATTCAGACCAGACGGGCGCTCCAGAGCACTTTCTACCATATGCTGAATGACCTGCGCTGGTATGAGCGCAGGGGCGGGAAGAACCAGCTCCGGAAGATCCTCTCGGCATGGGTGAGGCTTATGGCGCCCTTCACTCCGCACGTCTGCGAGGAGATATGGCACGCTGGGCTTGGAGAGGGCTATGTGAGCAAGGCCCAGTGGCCGGTGGCTGACATGTCGCTGATAGATGAGGTGGCAGAGCAGGCCGAGGCGCTCCTGGAGAAGACTCAGTCTGATGTGGAGGAGATCCTCAAGGTCACAAAGGCAAAGCCCAAGAGGATCATCCTGTACATCGCTCCTGTCTGGAAGAGGGAGATGACCAAGCTGGCGCTGGAGATGACCAGCAGCAGCGGCAAGCTGGACATGGGGATGCTCATGAAGGCGGCGATGGTCAACCCGGAGATATCCAACCACAAGAAGGAAGCTCCAAAGTTCGGGCAGAAGCTGGCTAAGACTGCTCACAGTTTATCGCCGAGCGTGCTGAGC
>DATMZB010000226.1:0-4616 GCA_035560655.1 Methanotrichaceae archaeon
GAATTAGACAACGCATGCTAAAGCCGTAAGTCACAGTCCTATAACAATTTTTCGGCATTATTTGATATCGATTTTTGAGCTATTTATTATCGACACCAGGGGATCATTAACATGGATAGCTTGAATCAAATGAACTTTTGGAACCATGAGCCATCCTCGAACTGGGCTCATTGGGATTAAATAGCAATTCAACTCAATCATGAATAAATGGCCGAGAATTCCACAGTCTCCTGCTACGATGGGCACTCTAACCTTTATGATGCTTATCAATCTGCAGTCGTGCCCCACTACCAGGATATGCTGGATATAGTGGCTGCGACCTGCCAGAGATACTTGAGGGCAAAGCCAGAGATCATCGACCTGGGATGTGGGACTGGCAACGCCTCCCTGGCCGTGCTGGATAAGACCCAGGCCAAGATATTCCTGATAGACGGCTCTGTAAGTATGGTTGAGATCGCCCGTGAGAAGATTGATAAAGAAATGCCTGGTGCAGTTCGGGGATATAAGGTCGCTGACCTTGGAAATGATGACTGGCACAGCGGCCTTGAAGAGGGAAGCTATGACGCCATTGTATCCACCTTGGTCCTGGAGCACCTGCCATTTGACAGATACCGGAATGTTATCGATGAATGTCGAAAGCTACTGCGGCCGGGGGGCTGGCTCATTGCCGTGGAGGGATACGATGATGGCGAAGGCATGCTCGAATGGTTCAACCAGCAGATGGATGATAACAAGAAGCGGCTTGACCCGAGGCTTGCTGAGTTCGTGGCCCAGCTGAGAGATCAAAAGGAGGTCCACTACTATTCAAGCAAGGCTCAAAAGGAAGCCTTGTGGAGAGATGCTGGGTTTGAGAATGTTCATGTAATATGGCAGTACCTTTGCCTGGCGCTCATGGCCGGCAGAAAGCCTGGCGTCGGCAAGAGCACCAATCGTTAGAAGGAAGATCATGGAGGAAGTAATTATATCAGGGACGCTCAGGAGGAGATCGGTTTATAGCAGGCAGTCTCCTGAGGATGTCGGCTACGAGCTGAGGTTCATAGATGAGAGCCGCCTGCCAGAGGTCATGGACCTGCAGGAGGTGATCTCCCGCCACCTCCAGGATGAGGAGATCTTCAGGCTGGACACTGCTGAATACTTCAGGTCTCATTTCCAGGCCAGATATCCGGCCATAGCTGCATTCACGGATGATGGTCTTATAGCATATCATATCATCTCCTTCCCATCTGAGAATGGAGACAACTTCGGCCTGGATATTGGCATTTCAGGCGAAGACCTAAGCAGGGTCGCCCACCTGGAGACTGTGGCAGTACACCCTGATTATAGGGGCAACTCTCTTCAAAGGACCATGGCCGGATGCCACCTGCACAAGCTCGCGGAAATGGGGTATGAACACATCTGCTGCACCATCTCACCCATGAACTCTGCCAGCCTCCAAAATGGCTTCTCCATAGGGCTCACAATAAAAGGCCTGAAGACCAAGTATGGGTGGATGACCAGGTACATAATGCATATGAATTTGCTGCACCCTGAGGACTACGGCGGAGAGGAGATTTGGATTGACAGCTCAGATATAGCCGGCCAAAAGGAGCTTTTGTCCAGAGGTCTGTGTGGGTTCAAGGCAAAAAGGCAAGGCCTGAGCGTGAAAGTAGCCTATGGCGTGAGGCTGTCTATCTGAAAGGCGAGCATGCCATAAAATCAGCAACTCTGAGCGCAAAGCTTGAATCTTGCGGCCTCCAAATATAATGATGATCTAGTGCCATGGACAGAGAAGAAATAGCCGAAGTTCTATCGCTTTACCCAGCAGGGTCGATCAAGAAGATCACGCCGGCCATTGGTGGCCTGACCAACGATAACTTCTTCGTGGATACAGATCAGGGACAGTTCTTCCTGCGGAGGCGCAATCCCGCTATCACTCCTGACTCCATAGACTTCGAGCTTTCCCTGATAGATCACCTATTTGCAGATGGCTTCCCCACTGCGCCCATTATTCGCACTGCTGAGGGGGCATTTAGAGTTGAGCTGAACGGCCGGTACTGGGAGCTGTACCGCCGCCTGCCAGGAGAGCACTTTAAGGTGGAGAACCTGGAACAGGTGCGCAGTGCAGCCAGACTTCTGGCACGCTTTCACAGGGCGGCTGCAGACTACCCGTTCAAGCCCAGCAATATAGCAGATCGCAATATTGATCTGAGCAAGGCCCAGAAGGTGATAGACCAGTTTGAGGACGAGGCCAGGAGGAGGATTTGGCTGATAGGTCCGGTCGTTGCTCCAAAGCTGGCTGATTTCTTCCGCAGCCAGGCTGATGTTGTAGTCGACTGCATAAAGCCCATTACGGATCTGCCAAAGACCCTGATACACGGCGACTTCCAGCCCTCCAACATCCTTTTTAAGGGCAATGAGGCAGCAGCGCTGCTGGACTTCGGCGAGGCCTCGCTTTTTTACAGAGCCTATGATGTGGCAAAAGCACTTTTGCGCTTCTCAACGCTCAAGCCCGACTATCACAGCCAGATGGACATGGAGCCTTCCATGGATCTTGTCAGGGCAATGGCCTTTCTGGAGGCCTATCAGTCAGAGCTGCCCTTAAGCGAGACTGAGCTTTTGGCAATGCCTGCGCTCCTGAGGGGGACCTACCTTTATGATGTAGGTTTTTTCATGGGAACTGAGAAGAACCCGGCCAGAAAGATCATACACCTGATCCGCGCCTGGCGCTTCATCCACTGGCTGAAGACCTCCAGGGAGGTGATCAGGGAGATGCTCTTTCCTGGAAGAGGTGTTCTGCCCACCTGTTCGTACTGAACCTCTGACCGCTCCAAATATATTCATCAGTACATAGTTTTATACTAGCTAAACCATTAATAGAAGAGATGAAGTATGACCTCCATATACATTCCAGGCGCTCTGACGGTGCCATTCAGCCTGAAAAAGTAGTTGAGGTCGCGAGGGCCAGAGGTCTGGATGGCATAGCTATCACTGATCACAATACCATAAGAGGGAGCCTGGATGCCAAAAAGGCTGAGACACCCGATTTCGAGGTCATAATAGGGTCTGAGATCGCCACCAGAGGCGGGGACCTGATCGGCCTGTTTTTGCATGAGGAGATAAAGTCCAGAGGATTCGCTGAGGCCATATCAGAGATTCATGAGCAGGATGGAATCGCCATCATCCCCCATCCATTCGACGTGCTGAGGCCGTCGTCGTCCAGGCCGTCAGAGAATGAGGCAATTTTAGCAGACGCCATAGAGGTATTAAACTCCAGATGTCTCCTCAGAAGAGATAACGACCGGGCCATGAACCTGGCAAGGAAGCTGAACCTGGGGATGACTGCCGGGAGCGATGCCCACCTAGGCAGGGAGATAGGAAATGCGGGCATCATCACAGATGCCTCTGACCTGAGAAAAGCCATAAGGTCCGGCGACCTGGAACTCTTCGGCCATGCCTCCAATGTCTTCAACCAGTGCTATACTATAGCCATGAACACCTGGAGAGGGCAAAGGCGAGGCTGATAATTAAGTCCATCAATCTTAGCGACCATTCGTAGTACATTGGCAAACTATTTGAGCTAAATGATATGAATATAGATCATGGGGTGTCATTATAAAGAGATCTATTGGCGCTAAAACTATAATATATCCCACGCCTGTTCTGGTTGTGGGAACATATGACCGTGCCAGAAAGCCCAATGCCATGACTGCAGCCTGGGCTGGGATCTGCTGCTCCATGCCTCCGTGTATAGGGGTCTCTCTTCGAAAGGCTACCTACAGTTATGGAAATATAATGGACCGCAAGGCCTTTACAATCAATGTGCCCTCTGAAAGCTATGCCAGGCAGGTAGACTACCTGGGAATGGCCTCAGGAAGGGATGCAGATAAGTTCGCTGCCACTGGCCTGACGCCTATCAAAGGCGACTACGTGGATGCTCCCTATATCAAGGAGTTCCCGCTGGCCCTGGAGTGCAGCCTTCTAAATGCCGTGGAGATAGGCCTGCATACACAGTTCATTGGAGAGATAATGGATATAAAGGTCGAGGAGGAGGCCCTTGGAGCTGGCGACCTCCCGGATATTGAGAAGGTCCTGCCCATGATCTTTGCTCCCGAGGGTAGAAAATACTATGGCCTTGGCAAGTTCCTGGGGGATGCATTCTCAATAGGAAAGGAGTTCAAAGCATCCCGCTAGAGGTAGTGCTTGAACCAGTTCTTCGGCCTAGAACGATACCCGTCGGGTAGTTGGATGGCCTACCCGGCCATGGGTTCAAAGACCGGGAATTAGAACCTATTCATCCTACTGTATTTATCATTACTAAGGCTGACTGAGGCTGTGCCAAGGCTGCAGAAGCAGTGAGGCAGAATAATTGTGCTCATGGACCACTCAGCTGAGTGCGCCTTTGGAAGATGCCAGGGAGACGACACTGCCATACCTATGGGCGATGACATCGCTGCCGGCGACATACTAGACCGCCTGGACTTCAGGGTCTCTGATGTCATCGATGGCTATGTGGACCGGCTCTCGCATCAGACGCAGATGCAAAGGGATGCTAGATTCTTAAAATGAGTCCAGGACACAATATCATCCTCTTGGGAGAAGGGAATGATGTGGGTGCTGAATTAAGGTCACAATTGAGG
>DATMZB010000227.1:0-2737 GCA_035560655.1 Methanotrichaceae archaeon
TGACCACTCCACTCCAAAAGTGATATCTATGAATGGTATAGACGACTTCAGTCTGGCCAGTCGTCATCTCCAGCTGGGCTGTTCAAGATGCCGAAGTGCGCGAAAAAAATTAGTAAGTCCATAAATCGTCGAAGGACTATAAGGCCGCAGGAATGGCATTTTCTATTACACCGGCATTGGCCGGGCTGAAGTCATTGGATGATCATTCGCCCACTAATGGAATGCCGCCTGGATGGATGATGAGTGAACAACAATTGGCGGGCAATCCCATGTTAAAGTTTTGGCTTCTGGCAGGATCATCCACCGGCATGCTGCATAGATTAGCGCTGGAGGCACACGAACTGCTGTGCATATAGGCCAAGTTCATATCTCTGGATATCATATAATCTTTGAAAGTATGGATGCTGCATAATCTGTATTCAGCTGTCTGAGGCACCTGAAATGAATGTTAAGCCAAAAATAGGAGACAAGGCAAAGGATTTCAGCCTGAAGGACCAGAATGGCAACAAGTTCAAGCTCTCTGATCACCTTGGGACGAAAGTGGTTTTATCCTTCCATCCTCTGGCCTGGACTTCTGTCTGCGCCATGCAGATGAAGTCCCTGGAAGAGAACAAGAAGGCATTTGATGATCTCAACGTCGTTGCAGTCGGGCCGAGCGTGGATACAGTGCCAAGCAAGAAGGCATGGGCAGAGAGCCTGGGAATAAAAGAAACATCTCTGTTATCCGACTTCTGGCCGCATGGCGGCATGGCTCAGGCCTACGGCCTGTTCAGGGATAAGGAAGGCTTCTCAGAGAGGGCTAATGTTATCGTGGATGAGAATCAGAATGTGGCCTTCCTCAAGGTCTATGAACTAAAGCAGCTGCCCGATATAGACGAGGTGCTGGGCGTTCTCAGAAAGATGTAGCTTGGTATGAGAATACAACCTGCCATCAGAATCAATGATAATATAGCCCGCCATGGGAATTCATCTACCGGGGATTCTGCAGGCTCTGATATAATGCCTGACCAGGCGTGACGCGACTTCCTGGCCCAGATACGCATGCAGAGCTGGCACCCAGCCCTTGCCATATAATCCGGGCCTTATAATCCCAGAGAAGATAAAAAGCTTTATCCGATACGGGCTGCCTAGAAGACAGGGATGCAAGAAGAGATAATCTCCGGGATATCAGAGGGCTTTGAGGTCGAAGGCCGCTGGATCTATGGCAAGAACCCGGCCCCCTGCAAGCTCAAGGGAGCACTCAGCCTTGATGTATATCTGCAGGAACGATCTGAGGAGAGGCATTTGCTTCGCCTTACTGCCTACTGCGGCCGGATGCCTTACTACCGTCCCTGGATCGAGCTGTACTGCATCAACAGCAGCCTCGACTTCTCTTCAGCCTTCGAATACTACAATTCTGATGTAGAGGATGCTCTCCTGAGTGAATTATCCAGGTCTCTTGGGCCAGGAGGAAAGATCTTCATAGAGTACTACAACGATCCTGAGACTTCACGGGGCCTGGCCTTCGGATGCCCACCTGCCGTAACCAGGCAGGGCTGCAAGCTCTTTGACGCGGGCTTCACCTGGTTCAAGGACTGGTACTTCTCAGATGGCGGACACGAGGGCGGCCAGAAGCTTCAGGGGGAGATGCCACTGAACGATAGCGCCCGGAGACTGCAGATGGAGAGGCTGAGGCGTGAGATAGAGGCCTTCCTGGACCTGAACGCGCCATCCAATGGAGCGCTTCAATCTAGTGCCGGCCAGAGATACCACCAGGAGGCAAAAGAGAGGGCCGGACGGGTCCTGCAGGGCCTCAAAAGCGCCCAAGCCAAGAGTCTGGATGAACATAACTAGACCAATCGGCCCTGACCCGGCCTCTGCTCAGGAATGCTTCTCTGCTCTTATCACCAGAACCGGCTGATCTGCAGCCCTGGCCACGTCATATGCAGTGCTTCCCAGGGTCTGCCTGATCCATCCTTTGCCGTGAGAGCTGATCACTATAAGGGATAGGTTCTCTCTATCAGCGAGGCTGCATATCTCATCTGGGGGATGACCCACAGGGACATGGATCCTGACCCTGATCCCTGCGCTCCTGAAGTAATCTCCCAGGTCGTTTAGCATTCTTGCTGCATCCTGCGAGGCAGCATCTATCTCTTCAGTGCTCTCTCCGCCTGATACCACATGAGCCAGGTTCACCTCTTCAATGCCCGGGAAATCCTTTATGGCTCTCATGGCCGCCAGTGCCGGGCCTGAAAAGTCGGTGGCAAAGAGGACCCTGGAGAATATTTTGGAGCAGAGCTTCTCGATGGCCCCTTTATCATCCATGAGCTTGGACCTCAAGATCAGCAGGTCAGTGGACCCATAGCGCAGAGCATCTGCGGATACGGACCCCATGACTATGCCGCTCACCAGGCCTTTTCCGCGAGAGGGCATCATTATTAAAGACGCATTCTCCTCATCTGCAATCCTTTGAATGGCCCCGGCTACATTGCCCTCCTTTATCACCTCAAGCCTGGTCTTGATCTTCCAGCCCTCGCTCTCCAGGTATCTCTTCTGCTCATTTAGGCGAGTCTCTGCATCATCTATCTTATCCTGGCTGGCCTTGCCAGGCTTTCCGGATATCGAGGGCCTGGTATCATCGACCACGTGAAGAATTACCAGCTCATCTACGCCAGGAGTATTGGTTGCACAGTCGATGGTTTTATACGCATACTTAGAAAAATCTGTAGGAATTAATGCCTTTTCGAACATGATATGC
>DATMZB010000228.1:0-4953 GCA_035560655.1 Methanotrichaceae archaeon
CTATAGCTGTCGCGTCTCCTGGCGAGCTTGGCTCGTGCGCTGATGTGGGCGAGGCCACTGCTTCAAAGATAATTGCTGCTGCCAGAGAGGCTGCAGATATTGGCGGCTTTGAGACAGGCGATCAGATACTGGAGCGCAGGAAGCACGTCGGCAAGATTTCTACCAGCAGCAAGAGCTTCAATGACCTCATGTCCGGCGGCTTTGAGACCCAGTCGATAGTGGAGCTTTATGGCGAGTTCGGGTCAGGAAAGACCCAGGTCGGACACCAGCTTGCAGTCAATGTCCAGCTTCCGGTGGAGATGGGCGGGCTGAATGGATCAGCCATAATAATTGATACAGAGAACACTTTCAGGCCTGAAAGGATCACCCAGATGGTAAACGGCCTTCCAGCCGCGCCCGAGGGTCTGGAGTGGAGCCCGGAGGAGTTCCTCAAGAACATACATGTTGCAAGGGCTTACAACTCCAACCACCAGATACTTCTGGCTGAAAGCGCCATGGAGCTGGCTGAGAACCTCAAGGAATCTGAAAAGCCGGTTCGATTATTGATAGTGGATTCTGTGACTGCCCACTTCAGGGCTGAGTACGTTGGTCGAGGCACACTGGCAGATCGCCAGCAAAAGCTCAACAAGCATCTGCATGACCTGATGAGGTTTGGAGACTTGAACAACGCCCTGATCATGGTCACCAACCAGGTTATGTCCAAGCCCGATACATTCTTTGGAGATCCCACCAAGCCCGTGGGAGGACATGTGCTGGGGCACACATCCACATTCAGGATATATCTGAGGAAATCCAAGGGCGAAAAGCGCATAGCCAAGCTGGTAGATTCCCCCAACCTGCCGGATGGGGAGGCGGTATTCTCAGTGACTACCGAGGGATTGAAGGATTGAGTTTGTACCTGCCTGGTGTATAAGGCTGTACTGGACGATACGCAAATAGCCTCCAAGAAATCGAATTTGATATGTTCAACTGTATCTGGAGCCACAGGGTTTTCTTCCCAGCTCCATTACCAGCTACACATATTGGCGTTGCATGTAAAACGCATCAACAACCAGGTCAGGCCGGTCCACCTGGACTCCTTTCGTCCGCGGGTACTGCCACGAGAGTCTCTATGTCCATCCGGTCCGCCCTTTTTAAGGCCATGTTCATTGCTACTTTTTCATTGGGGGCTTCAAACATCACGACGGTATCGTACATTCCAAGCGTCCAGTAGATGTCCAGGTACCGAACCTGTCCTTTCATGTCGTCCTCTATATCCTTCAGGTTCTCGGCAATAACTTCCTTGCTCAGGTTTTTCTTGAACTTACCAGTGCAATGAAAAGCATCACACACACCTCTTTCCTTTTTCAGGGCCTTTTAATATGCGAAAAGGAACTATTTAAAAGTACCTTTTCACATTTTGCAGATATAAGGCCCTGTTAAAGAGAGCATTTAAATGCATAATATCCTATCACAGTCTAGCATCAGCTTCATCATCTGCCAAGCCTAAGCCGCTCGATCTCTCTATCTATCCTCTTCTCCTCATATGCAGTGTCCAGTTCTTCCAATGCATCCACAGCATTTCTTATGGCCACGCCCACCATTATGCCTTTTAAGAAGGCGGGCCTCGCCTCATCTGGGATGGTTTCCAGGACCCTGTTCAGGTACTTCCTCAGAGTCGTCCCTGGAATCGATCTGTAGGCGTTAAGCTCATCCATGACATTGTTCAGCTCATCCTCTGAGAACCCAAATCCTTCAAGAAAGGCCAAGAGGTCCTCATCGTCGACACTCATGGATGGAGGAGAGCCTTTGAAGTAATTCGACTTTTCGCATCAAAGGTTGAAGGTCGTTATAAGCCCGATCCGTAAAGGTTTATAATTTTGAAGCACAAGTACGCGTTGTGGACTTTGAAGCCATCAGGAACGCTGACGATCTGCAGCAAACCTCAAAGGAAGCCATATGGCAGAACTTTGAAAGGCTGGTGGCCTTCATCTTTGAAGAGAACGGTTTCCAGGTAAAGGCCAACACAGTAAAAACCCTGAATAAGAAAAAGCGCAGGCAGTACGATGTCATAGCCAAGAGAAACAATAAAACTCTCTTGATAGAATGCAAGAAATGGTCGGGGAACCGCTACAGGCTGTCACAGCTAAAAAAGGCCATTGATCAGCATAAAGAGAGGACGCAGTTCTACAGAGATCTCACACATGAAGACGCAGCACCCATTATCGTCACATTTATCGAGGAAGAGATAAGATTCTATGAAGAGGTTCCAATAGTTCCCATCTCAAGGCTCAACTCGTTCATAAATGAGGTCCTGGGACTGGGCCTCGACATTCCATCTGCAGAGGATGCCTGCGACATCTCTCCAACAGATGATGAAATGTTATAGATCCTCCGATTTAAATATCCCGATTTCGTTATCGTTATATGTCAGCGCTCCTAAGAGTTTATATCCTATAATTTGCAGGATCAAAATGAGAAAAACTCATTGCCCGGCAGATGGATCTGCTCGTGAGGCAAAAGAGCCTTCTACATGCGACCACTGAGGACATGACCACTGAGGTGCTAAAGGATTGATTCGTGCAATAGCAGCAGATATAGATGGAACTCTGACGGATAGCAAGAGGGTCATATGCCCGGCCTCAGTAGAGGCCATAAGAGAGCTAAGTGTGCCTGTGGTCCTGACTACGGGAAACACCCACTGCTTCACAAGGACCATGGCCGTCGCCCTTGGAACGCCCTTCATATTCATAGCCGAGAACGGCGGCGTGGTATCATATGCCGATGACAATATGGAGCTTCTAGCTGACATCAAAGTCTGCGAAGCTGCCTTTGAGGAGCTGAGCAGGGCATTCAAGCTCACCAAGCACGACTCCCGCTACAGGTTCACGGATGTGACTTTACACAGGGACTTCGACATAGAGGCTGCCAAGAAGTATGTAGATGATCATGGCCTGCCTGTGGAGCTTATAGATACTGTATTTGCAGTGCACATAAAGGTGAAGGGAGTGGACAAGGGCACAGGCCTTGAACATATAGCGCGGTTTCTTGGAATCGGCCTGGATGAGTTTGCGGCCATTGGTGACAGCCTGAGCGATATACCCATGTTCAAGCTCGCAGGCTTTCGGGCATCAGTTGGAAATGCCGATACACAGCTCAAGGCCGTATCTGATTATGTGGCAAGAGCTGCATACGGACCAGGATTTGCTGAGGTAGTCCGGTATATGGCTGAGCAGAAGATGTTTAGGATGCTTTAAAAGGCAAGAGCTAAGGCAACCCGAAAGATATAACAGCGATCGCGAATAAATTTGAGATGAGGTCACTGCCTGTGCCTTGACCGATGATATCCTGATTGATATCTTGAAGGTGTATGTGATGGAAGCAAAGCTGCCCCGCCCGGCCACATCGTTTGATGATTTGAAGAGTATATTTTATTATGACCAGAAATTGCCGCTCGATATAGAGGAGGCCGGCATTGAAGACAAGGACGGCATCTCCATCCATGACATAAGCTATGCCGGCTCAGAAGATAGAAGGGTCAAGGCATATCTGGTGATGCCGCCTGGAATGGGACCGTTTGCAGGGATCATCTTCGTGCATCCCGGTCCAGGAAGCAGATCCACATTTTTGGATGAGGCAGCAGAGCTGGCGGGTATGGGCGCAGCATCCCTGCTGATAGATGCGCCGTGGTCTGATGCAGCTGCGTTTGGGAAGCGTGCCATGGCAGGGCCAGAAGCTGTTAGGGATATGATCATCGAGACGTCCATAGACCTGCGCCGGGCAGTGGACCTTCTATCCTCGATGCCTGCAGTGGACAAAAGCCGGATCGCCTATGTCGGTCACAGCTATGGCGCCCTTTTTGGCGGAGTTCTATCAGGCATAGATAAGAGGATCAAAGCCTATGTCCTGATGGCAGGCACCGGGAGCTTCACTGATGTGGCAGTCCTGAACATGCCCGGCCTCAAGGGCCCGGAGCTGGAGAGATACAGCGCTATCATGGACCCTGTAGACCCCATCCACTATATAGGCCACGCGGCCCCATCTGCGCTCTTCTTCCAGTTCGGCCTCCAGGATAAATTCTTTCCAAGGCAGCACTTCCTGGACTATTACCAGGCAGGTAGCGAGCCCAAGTCTATCAAATGGTATGAAGCTGACCACTACAGGCTGAATGAAGAAGGACGCCATGATAGGGTAGAATGGCTGAGGGCTGAGATTGGGCTTTAGGGTTCAATCCGAGAGCATTTTGATCAGATTCACTGCCTCATTCACCTGGATCCCAACTGAAGTATCCTGGCCCAGTTATTCTCGCAGATTATCCACCAGCCCAGTGTCTCCTTGGCAAGATCCCTGGCGGCAGGGCAGAAGGCATCCACTGCCAGGTTGTAGGGCATCTCCTTCATGGGCGGATGTAAGGGATACTTGGTGCATGTCTGGGGCCGGATTGAGTAGATCTGGCAGGTCTTCTCCTCTTTATCATAGAACGGGCAGGGCTGCTTGAGGATCCAGGCCCCCAGGTCCTTATCATATTTGCAGAGGGATTTGAGCTTCTTCTTAGAGCCCAGGTGCTCTGCTATCCTCTTGAAGTCCTCCTTCTCCAGGTACAGTCCGGCGCCTGGAGTGTAGCAGCATCTGCCGCATCGCTGGCACTTGAACCTCTCCCAGAACAGCTTCACGCCATCATCTGACTCGGGCCTGTCCTGGTCCCTGGCCGGCAGGGGCAGAGCTATATCAAAGGGAACTTTTTCCCCCTGGTCTATCTTCTCGTGCTGCTCATCTCGCTTCAGGACCGACCAGTGGGGACGCTGGCGCAGGAGATCTTCGTGCAGGCCACAGCGTTTTTGGTCCACACAGGATCGATGGCATTGCATATGGCAGATCTGGCGTATCCTGGTGAGCTGATCTAACGGGTCGTCTGGAGTCATCTTCGGCTATCTATTTGGCATGCCACTATTTTGGGGTATTGCTGATTAGAAT
>DATMZB010000229.1:0-2024 GCA_035560655.1 Methanotrichaceae archaeon
TCTTTCAGCTATGAATGATGCCGATCTCAATAAGGCAGATGTCATAAAAAACGCTCCATTTATTATTGGTGAAGTGAAGGCCAGGCAAATGGACAATATAAGAATTAATTCTTCGGTTAAAGATTCTGAGATCCAACCTCCAAAAAAGGATACTTTTGTGATTGACGGCTTTTCCAGGCCAACGATAAACTGGACTTACCAGGATCAGTCATTGCTTAATGCCGCTTATATCTCATGCAAAGTAGGACAGACACCCCATGGATATACGACCTATTATAATTGACCTCTTTGCCCGGCCCGAAAGAGTGCTGTAAGCACTCCTGGTCGGCTCTTCCTGGAAAGTATCGGCCCAGGTTGAGTTCTTTCAGCATCCCCTGCCAAAACCCAAAAAAGAAGTGGACATCAGTTCAATTATCGAAAGACGATCTGGCCTCGTACATTACGATATTGCCGTTAGGTACCTGCGTATCCAGAGGCTTGTAAGAGACGCCTGTCCACATATGCCTGGCGTGCAGGGAGGCATCAAACACTGGTTTAGAGATGGGACCTAGAACAAAATTCTGGCCGGGCGTGGTGGTGGCTCCGTTTATGAAGCTTAGAAGCTCGTCATCATCAATGAATGCTGAAGAGTTCTCTTGCCCGTTCATAGCCTGTGCATGCTGGCCTGTGATATGCTCAATCATCCTGGAGCCATCTGCAGCATCTCCATTGTTTGAGGGCCCATTGTTTATGACCTGATGGGATATATCAGCCAAATGCAACTCATTCTTTGATTCTGGCCGAGCATCATATAGCGCGTAAAGCTTTGATGTCAGGTTGTTATTTCCATACCAGGCATTCTTGGCGCTCATGCTGGACTCCAAATGGATCGATTTTATGCCAGCCTCACTGTAGTTAACAGACGGAGCTGCCTGGTTATCCCTGGAAAGCGCGCTTAAGTAGCCACTAGATATGGAGGACTCAACATCAGCAACAGCATCGGAATCGCCTTCTTCCCGCTTTATGGATGTAGCCATATCAACATAGTCGGATGCCTCATTGAAGTTGTATCCATCATAGCTGCTCCTGGCCTGAGAATTGAGCGTGCTGGACAGGGATGCAAGATCACCTGATGAATATGCACCCGACTCCCCAATGAGAACTCCACCGGCCTGAGTCAGGACGTTGTCGTTGACGCCGGCAGCTTTCTGGACTCGGGGAGAAGTGCTCCCATCCCAGGCACCCGCCTTGGAGCTGCCGCTAGTTTTTCCACTCACCAGTGTGCTGCCGCCATTATCAAGGCATATAGCCGCCAGGCTGGCATCTAATGTGCTGGAAGAGCTGCTGCTGATATCATCGGCCTGAGATGCGGCGGTGATGTTCGTGTGACCATCTGCCTCGCCAATGGGCGCATCTCCTTTATTGATCGACTTCAGAGATATGGTTCCCTTCACGCCCCCATATGCCTCCTTGACAGGCATTAACCCTGATGAGCTGGAGGTCTGTCTAACATCGTAATCGGCATGTCCGCCTGCCTCAGAGTAGGTCTCACCAATTCCTGTATTCGAAACCATCCCCGAAATAGCCGCGCTGCCTTCGAGCCTTTTGCCGTCGACATGAGCCCTGGCACTCACCTCTGCAGAAGAGACGGCTGCACCATCAACAGATGTCTTATTCATGTCCACATTGGTAAGCCCACTGTAGTTCGCCTCCAGAGAAAAGTCATCGCCATTGGATATGCTGAGTACCTTAGAAGAATTATTGGCCTTTGACCAATGAGAATAGGCAGACCCCACAACGCCCTCCGGGAGTTCTGCATATGCTCTGACGCCCACAGTGAACCCCAGCTCATTCTCTGTCGATGCATCAATTGTGATGAAATCTCCGCCAGACACAGATCCACTGGACGATTCCACCATGCTGCTCGATCCCCCCTGCATCAGAACGCTATTTCCCATAGCAGGCGCTGTAAGAAGGAGACAGGCCAGCAACGCTAACAGTTCTTTTCGCCAATTCATGTATAAGTTCCTCCCCTTTGCATATAC
>DATMZB010000230.1:0-5613 GCA_035560655.1 Methanotrichaceae archaeon
GTCAGCAACGCATCTCTTTTCATCGCTTCTCACCGGCCTGCTCAAGCTCTGCTAATCGCTTCTCGATCTCTTCCAACTTTGACACTTCAAAAGCCTTCAGCCAGACAGAGCCTAGCTGAAAGATCTTGCCTGAATGCTCCACTTGCATTCCCGCGCGGAAGATGTCCGAGATGACTCGGGCTGTGATCCTCTGCAGGTCTGCCGGTGTTCGAAGTGTCACACCACGGCCGCTAGCATTTTTATTCCCACTCATTTATGGGCCTCTGCTTATTGATATCTGGCTCAAGTATATCCCTCAGACCAGATTCTCCTCAAAAATTGCACTCATCCGTTCCCTCCACGCATCGGCTGAGGAAAGGCAATCCTCACAATCACCGTCACATTTGCCGTATGCGGGACATGGTAGATTATCAATCAGCATTGCAAAATTGCCCCCTCAATTCTTGGTCGATTTTCCCAATCGAGTCTGCGCAAATTGCGATTTCTTGCAATAGTTCGTTTCGTCTCCGAGTTAATGCATCGCGTTTGTAAAATAAATCATCATTCATCAAAATCACTTAATTCTGGGTCTTGAAATTCTCTTCGGAAATGTGGTTGAGATATTTGGGCATCGTCTTTCCAGGACATGCCGCGTTCTGCTGGTTGGGGTTCTTTGACCACGATGGCGCCTAAACTTGCTGCAAGGTCCATAAGCCGGGCTGTTTTGGGTGATGGTTTGGGCTTCGGCTCTTCAAAATGGAAGAGAGTGATCTGGGCGGGGCTGCTCATGCTTCTGCTCCTGCCAGCCACTCACCGCACCGCTTAGGGCCAATGTCTAAACCTTTCTCAGATCGTACCCGCTCGGCAAGGGAATAGGGAATTACCTTCAGGTGTTGGCGTTCAAGTGTGTCACGCGCCCATGATAAGGCGGCAAGCTCTTCAGCAGTAAAGGCGGGCATCGGGGCCGCCTCTGCAAGTGCTGCCTTGATCTTGTACGCCTTGCCATACTTCTTTAGCAAGGCTTCAGCATCGGCCCGGAACTTCGGATACTCTATCGCCTTTGCCCTCTGGTCATGATTCAGTTTGCCGACGCCATAGAAGTCCACAAACTCATGGGTAAGCTCAATCAGGTGCAAGGTCTGCGCTGGATCTATAACCGGCTCTAGGCTCACCCACGTCTCTATACCTCTCTCATGGGCCTGCCTGAGTGATTCTATCCTGTCTGCTGGCAGGGCCGCGCCTGGCTCCCAGGTTCTTGAATCGGCCTCATTATCAAAGGTCAGAGTGCAACCAAATCTGCAGCCTTCGAAGTAGAGATCAAAGTCACTGGTTGCTAAGGTGCCGCCTTTGGTGAGTATCTGGAAAGGATGATTATATCTCTTGAAGAGCTCCAGGACCTCACGGGTATAGCTGTTATTGGGCCTGCCCAGGTCGTATAGATCGCCCACAAAAGGGAGATGGACGACAGCATCTTTGCCAGCCAGGGCTTTTAGGTCATGCTCAATATTCCCAAGGCTTGCTTTCTTAATCTGCTGATCGCATGGACCATCGAAGCGGTCTTTATTGTAGCAATATTTGCAGCCATGAGAGCAACCGGAATAGAGATTCAAAGCATATCCAGAATACTCACGGGCTTCGGCTTGGGGTTCATAGATGGCCCTCAGTGCGGGGGTCCTGGCAGATTTGTTCGTTGGTTCGGATTTGTTCACAACCCCGTCTTTAGATAAATCGCCATCAGTAGAATTTGTTCGTAAAGTTCGGGCCTTTTCGGCCTGAGAGGGAGAAGAAGTATTTTCATCCTCTCCATATCCGTGGTTCTCTCTCTCCTCTCTCTCTCTCTTATTATTATCGAACTTACGAACTAACTCATCACTGCTAACGGCCCCATCTTCCGAACTTATCCCGAACTTAACCGAACTCTCGGAACAAATCCGCCTGATAGTGGTTTCATCCCCGTCTATGTGGACAGTCTTGCCATACATCTCCAGCTCATTGAAGTTTTCAGATAAGTGGAGGACCCTCTTCTTTCGCCCCCTCCTCACCTCATAACTCTCTCTTATTAATTCGCTCTCTTCCTCCTCCGTAAGTGAGGGGCATTTATGGAATAGACCATACTTTGCCTGTTCGCCGTTGCTCCTTCCATTCAGGATATCGGACAGCCCCCCCCTTGATAGGCCGGTCTTCTCCATAACCGCTTCTCGCGCGGCGCTCCCTCCCAAATCCTTGATGGCCTTCAGTACCTTGCGCTCTCCCGGGGTGAACTTGGTATCACCATGCCCGTTGATGGCGTTGAAGAAGGCTTCGGCGTCCTTGCCGTCCTCGTAGCTGGCGACCACGGCACCGTTCTTATCATGGTCTCGTATCTTGTGCCGCCAGATGGCAAAGGAGGATATCAAATCTGCAAAGATCGTAGCTCCCCTAGGGTCTCCGTTGAACCGGATGTACTCGGCGAAGGGTATCACCACATCAACGAATACCTGCTTCAATTGGTAGATAATCGCCCTGCAAACTTCTATCTCTCCACTATCGAAGGTGGCGGCTCCGCTCTTCCTCTGCTTGAAGATGAAATCAATAACTTCCTGAATGTGTTTTGGGTCCTCTGTTATATCCACCCTCAACAGTCTATCCTGCACCTGCTCATCGGTCTGGGCGTCAGCCGTGGTTATCCAAAAGACAATACGGGGCGCCGTCTTGAACTGGAGCACCTCTCCATCGATGACCACGGTATGCGTCGCGCCATCCTTGTAAAACGTGGTACAGGTCTTGAACATGAGGGCGGCCTGCTCACTCCACCCATTATCATCGAAGTATGCTATAGAGCCTGGAGGGAGCTTTTCTCCAAGGTAATAAAGGGCCTTTGGGGAAGCACTGCCCACTAGTAAGTATTTGGGTGGTACAACCTCGGCTGCCTTCTCTGTGCCATCTGATTTGCCTAGTCCTCTTGGACCGCAGGCATGGACATGCACGCCCTTACAAGAGACGCAGGATTGACCGCCTATAGATAGCTGGAGCGCCTTTCCTAGATTCTCATCGCCGTGGTGTCTCTTCTGCCAGACTCCATGGACATACTCGAAGGCTTTCCCCTCATCGAGAATCCTGTCAGCCTCATCTAAGACCTCCTTGGGGATTTCTGGCTCTTTATTTTCGGTGTTGGCCTCCCTCTCGATCTCAGCAACCTGCCCTTGAACATCCTGTCTAAACTCTGTCCATTCGGACTCGGGTATGCTCCATTTGGCGGCAAGGTCATCCCAGGGTCTGCCCTCTGTCCAAATCGGCTTTGTCGATCCCTTGTCGGGCACCCAAGTGCCATCTCCAACTTTCCCTTCTATCCTAAGAAGCCACGTATCACGGTCTAGCCATGTCTTGAGGGTCCTGCAATCGTTCAGGGTCATTTTGAACCCGGTGTTAAGGGTGAGGTACTTGGTATCTATCATGCCCTCACCACCCTGGAGACGCGCTTAGGCTGCTCTCTAATGATGCCCTTCTCTCTGGCAAATCTCACCGTTTCATTGAACAGCTCACCCACAAGCACGCCCTTACCGGCCTTCTCACATGATATCAGGCCTGCAGCAATGGCAGTAGCCAGGGCCGGGCCGCCTCCGGTACGACACCGCCAGCACCACCATACATTAAGTCGGGTGTCAATCAGCAAATTCTTCCCGTGCTTGCTTCCATGGACGGGGTGCGCTCCCTGGAGAATATGCCCATTCCGCACCGCCCTGATGGGCCGAAGAACATCCTCTACATTCACGCCCCTGAAAGGATCGTCGAACCTGGAAGCACGCCTTACCCTGCTGGTCTTTGCCCTCTCCTTTCCCCAATTGAAGAGCAGATCGGCCTTTAGCAGATCAATAAGGAACTCTTTTGATATCTCGGCAATGGGCAGGTCTTCCTCCACTGCGTAGTGGTTTCCATTGGGGTGGAGGCTCCCAGGGCAGACACACTGCGCTCCTAAGCTTTGGACCTCGCCAATATGCAATGGATTGCCTTTTTCATCCTTCAGCTCCTTATCGAAAAGCTTAAGGGTCTCCAGTCCGGGGCAAATATAGTAGCGGTGAACACCACCGCCGCCAGTCCTTACGGTGAAGGTAGGAGGCAGCCTCTCTGCTATCCTGAGCTCCTGCAGCCTCGCCCATTCGTCCCCGTCGAATATGACTAGGCCACCATGCCCACCCATGACGCCGAAGTTGTGGCCGCTCTCCAAATAGGCCAGAAAGATAGGATCATCATATCGATAATTTTTATCCTCGGTCCATCCTTTCTGCCATGGCTGCTTTTCTCCGATCCATATTGGCATAAACCGGAGTTCAGGCCTCTGTAGCCGGGGATGTATTCGCCGGACTGCTTTGAGGAAGGCGGGTTCCATTAGGCCCGCCTCTCATAGCACTTTGCATAGCAGTCTTTATGCATCGGGCCATCCTCAGTCTCTGAGATGGGGTCGCACCTGCAAAAGCCATTGCCACAATAAGCACATCGATAAGAGGTGTTACAGGGATCACACATATCACAGCTTGGGCCGGATGGAAACTCATCACAACCTTCGCAGGGGGCGCATGAGCTGCAGTGACCAGGTGTGATCATCTCAAGCCCTCCGAGCCTTCGCCCTGGCAGCCATCTTCCTACATCTACAGTATGCATCGTGGCTTATATAATTCTTGGAATCGCCATCTATAGCCGTTGCTATGGGACTAAAGCAAGTCCCACAAGTTGTAGAAATGCTTTTAAAGCATGAATGCTTATTAGTATTGGACATAATTCTTAACCCGCTCGGGTGGGGACCCGGGCCTTTCCTATCAATTTTCGATAGCCGTTGCTATTCAGTCGCAACTTTCTTCATAGCGTTTAAGCTCTGACCGATGCAACCATTGCTGATATGTCTTCATTAGGGATTGAAGTATACTTTAATACCGCATTATGGAAAAGTGCATCCTTCTCTGCAATTGGCCTTGGTATAAAATCATCCAATCGCTCAAGCTCTTTGTAGATCATACGGCATTGAACTTCCTTAAGGCGGTATATCTGCTTCAGCCGGATCAATGCATTCCTGTATGGCAGTGATGGAAGTTTGGGCTTCTTGATGCCTATTCCGAAGTTGCCACTTGGATAATTACACTCGGGGCATTCAGGCATCCATTGGCCTTGTATTGGGTGATACTTGCCGTCAACATGTTTTGACCCACATCTTAGCACCACTTTCGCCCCCCTCTTCAAGCACTCGGGGCATAGGACGTTCTTTCCATCAATCGACTTCCAGGATTGACCGGCCCGGGATGTGCTGTTGGTGACTGGATGATTTTTTGGCCAGCCTGCTTTCTTTAGCATAATAGCTTGCCAGGCTCCTGTCTATCAATCGCCACGGCCTTGCTTAGAAGCATTCTAGCATAGATTGCAGGGCGCAGCTTCAAGGCGGTCGCCCTCTCCTGCAGCCACTCCTTATCCTCGGATGAAACCCGTAGGAACATTGGCTCCGTTACTTGAGCTATTCTTGGCATGGTCTTAACTATGCAAGCCACATTTATATAGTTTTCGGTATAACTTGAGCCCATACAAGCATTTTGAGCATAAATCGAGCTGATACCGTAAAGGTTTTAAACTCTTAAGCCAATTGGATGTTATGCCCGAAGAGAAAAAAGG
>DATMZB010000231.1:0-2180 GCA_035560655.1 Methanotrichaceae archaeon
GAATAATCTCAAATGTAGCTTGCTCGGAGATCACATTCGCCAGCGGGATCTTCCTCTGCATTGCGTTTAATGCCGGAATGCAAGCCGTGAACCCAGAAAACAAGCCCTCTGGCTTAGATACTCACGCACGAATCTTGAGGCATCATCCCAAGATGTCAATTATACATCCAGCGCCATCCCATCAACGGCCACTATGAGGTCATGGAAATCGGACATCAGATCTTGGATCCACAGCCTTTCCTGGATGGAGCGATATCTATTGGCATCGAAATGAACCAGAGCCAGCCTTTTGGCGCCGGCCTTTTGGGCTATCTCCACAGCATCCTCTGGATTTAAGTGAGGCCACATGGGATTTCGTTCTCCAGGCCTAAGAGAGCATTCAGCCATGAGTAGATCGGCATCTTTTGCCAGCTCTATTGCATTCTGGCAGATGCCTGTATCAGGACAGTAGGCTATTACCTTGCCATCCAGATCAAACCTGTAGCCCATAGAGCCACATGGATGAACAAGCTCTCTGCACTCAAAGGAGAATGGGACATTGTGATGACCTGGGAGGAGCTCATGGACCTCTACTGGGAAAGGCAGCTTCTTTAGAGGAAGTGTGAATGGATAGTTGACTATGGTATCCAGGGTTTTCTGCGTTCCAGCCGGGCCGTAGATGCCAAGCCCTTTTTTGAAGCGGAACTTGTTCAGTATATGCAGGCCCTCGATGTGGTCCAGGTGGAAGTGGCTGAGGAAGAGATGGACCGGATTACTGGCATCGATGTACTGATCAGCCTTGTATATTCCATTTCCTGCATCCAGGATTATGCTGAAGCCATCGGCCTTCAGGAGTATGCATATGGTGTTGCCTGTGTCAGTGTCGTACCAGCCATTTGTTCCAAGGAAGATCGCTTTCATTCTTATCACTGCCGACTTAAGCGGCTCCAACAGACTTCAGGCTCGATCCCTGTACTTGAGCTCTTCAAAGCAGATCTCAAACTCAGCTCCATCCTCGCTCTTCGCCTCTATATGGCCGTCGATCTGAGCCACCAGAATATTTACCAGCTGCAGGCCCAGAGTGCCAGCATTCTTGAGGTCCAGACTGTCAGACAGCCCCACGCCATTATCCCTTATCTTGAGCAGGAACCGTCCAGCATCATTGGATCTCAGGCTGACCTCAATCTCGCCGTGTTCTGCCTCTGCAAAGGCGTGCTTAAGTGAGTTTGAGATGAGCTCATTGATAATAAGGCCGCACGGCACTGCAGTATCCACGCCCAGAAGCACGTGCTCCATCTCCATCTTGAGTGATATCTTGCTCTGGGAGACGCCATAAGAGTCGAAGAGGTAGAGGATCAGGTTTTTGGCATACTCACTAAAGTCTATCTTGGCCAGATTCCCAGATCTATAGAGCTTCTCATGTATCAGAGCCATTGACTTGATCCTGTTTTGGCTCTCCTTGAAGACCTCCGACACCTGAGGATCGTCTATCTTCCTTGACTGCAGGTAAAGCAGGCTGGAGACCACCTGGAGATTGTTCTTCACCCGGTGGTGGATCTCTCTGAGAAGCACTTCCTTCTCATTCAGAGAGCTGGTGATCAGCTCTTCAGCGCGTTTTCGCTCTGCAATCTCAGCCTTGAGTATCTCGTTTGCTCTTCCAAGCTCAGAGGTCCTCTCTGCAACCTTGATCTCGAGCAGGCCCCTGGCCCTCTGCAGGTCCTCTTGAGCCTTCTTCCATTCAGTTACGTCCCTGGAGATGAGCCCCATCATGAAGCCCTTCTCAGTCCCTATTGTAAAGACCTGAGATTGGACTATCTTTCTGGACCCGTCCTCAATTGTCAGCTCCTGCTCTACCAGTCCGCTGCTGCCTGGCATCCGGCCAGTGCTCAGGATTTCAAGTATGGCCCTTCTCCGGACCTCTTTGTCACAGGCACTGTTATCCTCTGAGGAGTCCGTCTTCGACTGTATGTCCCAGATGAGCTGGCCTAGAACTGATGACCTCTCAAGACCTGTGATCTTCTCCTGACCAATGTTCCATTCCACAACATGGCCCAGCTCATCTATCAGAGCTATCCCATCCTGGGTGTTCTCTACTATGCCTCTGAACTTCTTCTCGCTTTGCAGAAGCTCAAGCTCGGCTCGCTTTCGCTTTGTTATGTCCTGACCTATGCAAAACAGTACTGTCTCTCTAGACCCAGACA
>DATMZB010000232.1:0-4841 GCA_035560655.1 Methanotrichaceae archaeon
GATAAGAGAGAGATAAGAAAGCAACTGCAATGAGAAACCATCCCCAATAGTATTGGACTGGAATAAGAGATATGAATCTCTCCAGATGTGTCCTTTTAGATCGCTCCTCTGGAGCCAAAAGGTCTTTATCCGGGCTGTTGCCGGCCCAATAGTCTCCATAAGGGGCTTCCATCGTCTTATCGTCCTCTCTTCCCAGGTCCATACCATTGTTCAACTAAGGATTTGAACCATAGCTGCTATGTTATTTATTTTTCTCTCAGGCAGCGCATATGCTCCCTGAATGAGCCGTCGAGGGGCCATCAGAAAAATTCCACCCAATATCAGCCAGATCTTCTGTCGCACAGCCCTTCTTTGCGCTGGTGGTGATGCTTTGGCATTGCGGCTGCAGCTTTACTAATTCTGAAGATTTTGTTACTTAAGAGCCGATGCATACATTAGAAAAGCCAAAAAAAGATGTTGCATTAGAGTGGGAAGAATATCCTTCGAGCCGTGCCCGAGAGCGGCACCACATTGTAAGTCTCGCGGACCGGCTGCCCTACTGGCACAACTGGGCCAGCATGGCGGGTCCATATGAGGAAGGTCCGGAAAGGAACCTGCGACTGATTGTTCATATTTATCACCGGCAGGATAATGGTGGCTGTTGTGGCGCCGGAATCTATGCTCATCTGTATGGTCACTGTGACCAGATTGCCTATCTCCATCTCCTGGGACCTGATCTCCTGGCCTGTGAATGTGCGGGTCACCTGATTATCCTGGTACTGGAGCTGCGGCGGGACCATGTGGCTCGGGAAAGGAGCCAGGACCCAATGGCCGACAGCGGTATATCTGATGGATACCCCAGGGCCGCTCAGCTCATAAAAGTTAGGCTGGGCGATTCCCATCTGCGCCATTCCCATCGCAGCACCTATATTTGCCGATGTCTCTGTCATTCCTGCCATATCATTCACCTCTATTTTGCGTGCTCTTGACCAGCCCAGCCTGGGCTGAGCCGGATTAGATTTAGATCCTTAAAATTATAATATACCAAGAAGGCATCGCCCTTATTAACTGTAAGGATGGGATTATGAGCCTAGAAGAAGAAAAGCTGCTTCTGGATCGATCTTCGATCTGCCTCGCATGGAAGAGATATCGATCCAGAAGCGTCGCCTTTTCTCAGAACACAACTGCCCTGGCTATGCCCCTGAGCGCCAAGACCTGATAAGTCTCCAGAGGCCCTCTGACCAGCCCCGGTCCTCCGATGCTGGTCCTGGTAGTGACCAGAAGTGCCACGGTCCTGAAGGGCGTCTCAGTGCCAGACATATTTATGTGCGGGATAAAGAGCGTCAGTATGGTATCGCCGAAATCCACTGTGCGCTCCAGGACGACCTTTACCACGAGGCCTATATCGCTGTCCTGGATGTTGATCTCTGGGCCTGTGAAGGTACGCTGGATTCTCATATCCCTGTACTGCAGCTGAGGTCCGCCCGTAAAGCTGCTCAGGGAGACGGCGATTCTGGTGCCTCTCCCTTCCATCTCAAAGAGGTTAGGCTGTACGAACTGTCCCGCCATCTGTCCTGCTATTTCTCCTGCCATTCTTCATTCCTCCATTTAAAGACCTACAAGCGTATATCTCGGCTCACTTTATCGGGATCAATGCTCATATGCCGGATCTCAAATCCATCAGGGCAGACCTCCCCAGACATCCACACTGGTGCCGGGAGGAACTGCTGTGCCCGGAGCCGGGTTCTGCTGGACAACCACCAATCGCCGGTTGGTAGGAGCCCCGGGGGCGAGCATTGCCCTGCCGAGAACTAGGCCGAAAGTGGCCAGCAGCCTGCGTGCAGTGATGAGGCTTCTGCCAAGGAGGTTTGGAACCGTCCCTGGCTGCGGCGTGGGCGGAGCCCTCATCCAGCGCCTCTGCCAGTCAAACCTGATCTCGTCTATGAATGCATGCCAGGCCCAGAATAGTGGTGCCCTTGGCGAGGAAAACCCGAAGAAGTCGAAGCTTGGATCGCCCCCTATCTCAGTATGGACCACATTGTGCCTGTCCATGATGGCATTCCCAAGCTCCTCCAGGCTCCTGTACCTGCCCAGGTTCTGGAGATCGAAGTCTGGAGAGAAGCTGAGGCTCGGGTCGAAAGTTGCATTGGGATTGGCAATTCCTATCCAGAAGGGCTGGGGTATGGGCTCTCCAGGCTGCCACTCAGGCAGTGGAGTGAGGTTCCTTCTGCCCGTGAAGACCAGGTAGTCCTCAAAGGCCTGGATGTAGTCCCTGTGCCAGTTGAGGAAGGAAGTACCACCCGTCCCTGCCATCATCTCCTGGGGCATGATGTTGGCATGATAGTTGACATGCGCAGCCAGGATGTTCGGATTGCTGTTCACATACTCCATGGCCGCTGAAACAAATGCCTGCTGCTCCTGCGGCGACATGCTGTTGATGCTTCTTCTAAAGGTCATGTTTTCCCTAAATCCCGCCGCCGCCAGGACGTGACCGCCCGTAACGACGGCTCGATTATTTTGAAGCTCAGCAATCAGCCATCAGGCTGCAGCGCAGCTGGCCCTGCTTGCAGACTCTGAGAATCTATCCATCAGCCAGTCAATGAGGCGGTGGAGCTCAGTTGGCCCTGCCTCATCCCGGACCACCACAGAGTTGATCATCTCCCCGGCCTCTATGGTTATGTCGTACTGGATGCTGTTCTCCTCAGGGTTGGATGCCTCTATCCTCCCTGGCAGGTTGAAGAAATCAGCATCATCTATGAGCTGCCTCAGCCTGGAGGTATCATCCGGGGTCAGCCTCCTGGAATCTATGATCGTTGCCAGAGAGCTGCCTGTAATGCCGCCTGTGCGCTTGAAGTCAACCCATATGGTCTTCTCAGCCACCGAGGTCAGATAGTCTATAAGCGGCCTCAAAGTCGCAGGCAGGCTGTCGTTATTGATCTCCAGGATATGATCCTGACCATAACCTTCCACCCGTATCCTGTACCTCAGAGACCCCTGGACAGGTGCTGAGGAAGGCATGTTGAAGAAGTCGGACTGCTCTATCATAGACCTCAAAGCCAGGGCATCCTGAGTGGACAGATCGTCGGTGCTAACCATGGCCGATAGCCGGGCACCGTTATCTCTCATGCGCTCGAAGTTGATCTTTACAACAGACTGCGCCTTTGTGATCAGCCATTCTATGAGAGGCTGGAGACGGTCGTCCGGTTCGCCGATGACCCTTACAGGATACAGATCTCCATCGGTCTCTACAGACAGCTCATACTGCTCGGTATTGGCCAGAAGCTTTCTGCCCTCTATCACTGGCGGCAGATGGAAGAAATCGGACGCGGCTAATAGCTGTCTCAGCTGGTCCGAGTCTTCGGGTGAGAGACTGCTTGAGTCTATAGTCGCAACCAGAGGGAGATTGTCGACATCGCCCGTGCGTGCAAAGCTGATCTTCATGACACCGGTGTCCATAAATCCTCCTAAACAGAAATAAACGCATCTACTTCCAAGATATATTCGTCCTGTCAAGGTACTTATCATTATGCATATGCCTGAAAAGAGATAAGCATAGATGGAAATTTTTTCTAAATGAAAAGAGTTCTGGCATGAGCCCATTATGGAATGGCGCTCATGTCAGGGGCTCAAGGCAGGGGCGAGAAGGTCCTTGGGTCCAATGATATATTATTCTGGCAATAGGTGCATATGGTCTCCAGGCAGGACCCTTTTTTAAAAGCATGGTCTACATCCTCCTGAGGGGTTATGTACTGGGTCATCTCCTCTCCGCATTTTGGGCAGCTCACCTTCAGCCAATCAAGCCTGGATAATTCTCTCAAGGTCCTTACGAGCTGATATATGGCGTCTGGAAATGTCTCCCTTCTGAAGGCTATGGGGCTCATGTTCTCTATCAGGAAAGGCAGGCTTGAGCCCTCTTCCAGGATTGGAAATATGAGGTGGTCAATTCCTCTGGCCATGCCGATCTCCTGGTTCACGGTTCTGGACAGGGTGCCCGGAGCTGTTAGCAGAGCTACCAGGCAATCTGAGCTTCTTATTGCAAAGGAGACCCGGTCTGACCTGGATATGCCACGGGCTACCCTGTACATGGTCACATAGCTCTCCAGGCCAACCCTCCACAGGGCCGAAGAGAGCTCCAGGGCCAGGGCCTCATCCTCCTCGCTGTGAGATATGTAAACCTTGGAGATCATCATACATACATGAGAAAGCTGCCCTCAAAAACTTATGCCCTGTCAATGCCTGGACACTTCGACATGGGTGTGGTGCCCCTGCTCATCACTGGATCAGCCAGCCTGCGGTAGACAAAGGCTGCGGCCAGCCAGGAAATGGGAAGCGTTGCCAGCAGACCCACACCAAGAGCCAGCATCCCCAGTATATTGATCCCCACAAGCATCAGTCCAAAGAGTGCCAGGTTCCAGCTGGCGCCTCTAGTGATCTCTGCGCTCTTCTTCAGAGACTCTATTGTACCCAGGCCCTTATCCACTATGAGATAGCTGTAGAACTGGCATCTTATGGCCAGATATATTCCAGGCACTATCAGGAAGATCAGGCCCACTGCTATCATGGCAATATAGAGCGCAGTGGACAGGATATACCTGAGCAAGAACGATGATTCCGAGAACAGCTCTCTGGGGCTGGGCCTTTGCCCATCACAGAAATCAAGGGAGATCTTCACCAACCCAACCTCGATCAGTGCAGAGACGATCCAGTAGATGATTGATATGCCTGTTCTGAGCGCCAGAGGAGATTCTTCTGTAAGCGATGAGGCCAGTCCAGTGAGGAACAGGTCTGTGACTACGGCTATGATGACGATCCCGACTATGAGCCGCAGATTCCTCTTGAATGTATCCCATCCAAAAAGGAGA
>DATMZB010000233.1:0-2142 GCA_035560655.1 Methanotrichaceae archaeon
AGTTAACCTCTCTGGGGATAAGACCCGGATATACCCTCATGCTCGCGGCCTATCTGAGAGAGAAGCTTCCACCAGAAGTTCGGCTATTCTTGAATTCTCTCTCGCAGCGTCGCCTCATGTGCCTCAATCCAAGGTACTTCATGGCTTAACTCATTGTCTGCTTGGAGCAGTGCAGTCCAGTCTCTGATATTTGAGAAGGGATAGGAAAGATTGCTCAGCTCAGAAGCATTATATCCTCCTTTGCCGAGATGGAAATTATGTTCAAGAAGAGGCATGTGCTCTCTATGCGGGACTTCTCCAGGGAGGAGATAGACTCTGTGCTGGACCTGGCAGAGTCCCTTGAGCCCTATGCCAGGGGCAAGAAGAGCGATATGCTCTCGGGGAAGATCCTTGCATTGCTCTTCTTCGAGCCATCAACTCGCACGCGTATGTCCTTTGAGACCGCCATGAAGCGCCTTGGAGGTGGGGTGATAAACCTGGGGCCTGCTGAAGGCAGCTCCATATCCAAAGGCGAGTCTCTGGCCGATACTGTCCGGGTCATAGGTGGATATGCCGACGCCATAGTCATACGCCATCCAAAAGAGGGATCGGCACGATTGGCGTCCGAGTTCTCGCCGGTTCCGGTATTGAACGCCGGGGACGGTGCCGGACACCACCCGACTCAGACCCTGCTCGATCTTTACACCATAAAGAAGGAGAGCCGTCTGGAGGATCTGAGCATCGCCCTTGTGGGAGACCTCAAGTATGGAAGGACAGTCCACTCCCTGGCCTATGCCCTCTCCCTCTACGGAGCTGAGATCACATTGGTCTCCCCGCCATCTCTGTCCATGCCAGAGCCCATAATTGCAGACCTGTCCAGGAAAGGGACAAAGGTGCGAGAGACGTCAGATCTTAATGAGATAATTAATAGCATAGATGTGCTATATATGACAAGGATTCAGAGGGAGAGGTTCCCGGATCCTCTGGAGTACAACAAAGTTGCCAGGAGCTACAGGATCACTCCTGAGTACCTGGCAAACGCCAGGCGAAACCTCATCATCATGCATCCCCTGCCAAGAGTGGATGAGATAGCACCTCAGGTGGATGCAACACCTCATGCCCTCTATTTCAAGCAATCCTTCTATGGAGTCCCGGTGAGGATGGCCCTGCTGAATATGGTTATGGGTGGCGGCAATGACTGAAGTTGAGCTAAAGGTAAGGCCTATCAAGAGCGGCACGGTGATAGACCACATCGCAGGCGGACAGGCGCTAAACGTCCTTAAGATACTTGGCATCTCGGGCACAACTGACGCCACTGTCAGCGTTATCATGAACGTGGCCAGCGAAAAGCTCGGCAAGAAGGATATAGTGAAGGTTGAGGATAGAGAGCTCAAAGAGGCAGAGGTAAACAGGATAGCTTTGATCGCGCCGGATGCCACCATAAACATCATCCGCGATTATAAGGTGGTGGAGAAGCATGCCGTAGATCTCCCGGATCTCATAATTGGCGTTGTCAGGTGCCAGAACCCAAGCTGCATCTCCAATTCATCAGAGCCTATAAAATCCAGGATGCTGGTCAAGGTCAGGAACCCGGTGGTGCTCAGGTGCGTCTACTGCGAGCAGCCCCTCAACGAAAAGATAGCAGACTACTTAATCTAGAAGGTAATTTGGGGCTCGGGATTTAGGAAGGATAGGTATAAGTCAAGATCCGTTTAACAACCTAAAGTCAGGACGGAATTCAAGATGACCGTAAAAAATGGCGATTTCATCAAGGTAGATTACACAGAGTATGTGGATGGCCAGGCAATAGCCACCACTGATAAGGATATAGCAACTGAGAAGGGCATCTTTGAAGAGGAGATCCAGTACGGCCCAAGATTGATAGTAGTTGGATCAGGCCAGGTAGTGAGCGGCTTTGAGGAGGACCTCCTGGGCAAGGAGATAGGGTACTCTGGCAAGGTAGAGATACCACCAGAGAAGGCCTTTGGCAGCCATGACCCAAAGAAGGTGGAGATGATCCAGGCAAACAAGTTCAAGGAGAACAAGCCGGTGCCTGGAATGAGGATCTCAATGGATGGCCGCATGGGCGTGGTCACCAGGCTCATAGGCAGGAAGGTAAGCGTTGATTTCAATCATCCCTTAGCTGATAAGACCATCATATAT
>DATMZB010000234.1:0-3893 GCA_035560655.1 Methanotrichaceae archaeon
CACCGGATCTGGTCCTCATCCTGGCCTCGATGCATAGCCTTCGGCGCCGGCAATATGTTCACGGATCGTTCGTTCCAACAGGTCGATGTCATCTGGGTGGACCAGGCGTCTCCATGAGGCATAGCTCGGGGGAAACTCGTATGGCTCATAGCCGAGCATCGTGTACCAGCGCGGGCTGAATATCACATCGTCCGCTGGGATATTCCAGTCCCATACTCCATCGTTTACTGCATCAAGAGTGAGTCTCAGACGCTCTTCGCTTCTCCCCAGTGCATCCTCGGCAGCCTGACGCTCAACTATCTCCTTTTGAAGCTCCAGGTTGGCTTCAGAAAGCTGAGCTGCGTTCTGGTTGGCCACATCCCTGGCCTGCTCTATCTCGCATATGTCATGGAAGAGGAACAATCGCCCCAGGCAGTTTCCATGGTCATCCTCGATAGGAGAAATGGATAAGTCGAAGATCATCTGGTGATCTTCTTCGCCCAACCAAATCTTATCCCTGGCAGAAGAGTTGGTCAGGTACCGATTGAGAAGGCCGCCCAGCACTGAATCGGCCGGCTGGCCAATGGCCAGAGGTTCTGCAAACCCAGGGATGGTCTGCATGGCGCGGTTGAAGTCCAAAACCCTGTTCTGATCATCCAGCACGAGCAGGGGATCGCCTATCATATCCATCACCTTGCTTCGAGCTACTGGAACTATGTCCATTATGCGGTAATGAAAGATGCCATAGGCGACCATCAGCCCGGAGATTGCAGAAACCACGACTGAGGGATTATAACCTGGAATCGGTGTGATCTTCCAGATTACAAAGAGCATATCAGTGATGAGTGGAATCAGGAATCCAGTCATGACTATCAGTGTTTGGCGATAGTATCGCGGATGGTCTTTGCGTGTAAATCTAAACAGGAGTGCCAGTGTGAGCACAAACATGGAATAGGTGAAGATAATGTGGACCCAGAACCAGGGTCCATTGCTCCAGAGCAGCACTGGAAAGGGTCCGGATGTGTCAATATGATAGTTATATCTCAGTAAGCTGTGGTAGTCACTGGTCAGTGTGAGCAGGATCGTGATTGCAGGGACCACCATTAATGCTGCTATACGCCGGCGACTTAACCAGTGGGTTTGGCCGAGATAATAGATCGCCATGACCAGGAATGCTACAGCCTCCAATGCTACAGGGATAAAGAACATCTTTCTCCAAAACACCTTCTCGGCCAAGCTGGCACTGGAGATCTCCAGAGTGAAAGCCAGCACCAAAAGTGCAGTGAGCATCATCGCTATGCCGAAATAAAATGCTACAGGTACTTTTCTAAACCTGAATGAGTAAACTCCAAGGCTCACCAGGATCACGAATGATAACAGGTGGAGCAGAAGGTAAGGTACGTGTGGCACTTATGCACCCCTCCTAGAACAGTAACGCTCTAAGCAAGCTGGAAGATGGCCCTTTGCAGAAGAGTGCCGCATGATTTCCATTATGGTGCGGCGAGTACTATTCTTGATCGCCCGCTCGGCCCATCTGGCATACCTGTTGCCAGTTGTATTACTTTCATTTCTGGGGCGATGACGCATATGCCATAAGATATCAGGGGCTATTTAACAATGCTCAAGTTTCTGCCCATGAAACAAAAGATGCAGAATCGATGTCCAAAGCATCTGTGGCATTTTATAAATTCGTTACGGGTTTCCGCTCATTGGCAGTGTAAAGCATGCAGTACAGCCTTTTCCCAGCTCGGACTCTATCCAGATACGCCCCCCGTGGACCTCGATGATCCTCTTGACTATGGCCAGGCCGGCTCCGGGCCCCTCGCTCTTCCTATTTACTTTGTAGAAGAGCTCAAAGATCTTGTCATGCTGGCTGCGATCAATACCTGCGCCGTTATCTTTTATAAAGAATGCACCATCACTCTGCATAAATCCGATCTCTATCTTGGGATGAGGCTGATCTCCCATGTACTTTATGCTGTTATCTATCAAATTAACAAGCACTTCCACGATCCTCGTGCGGTCCACATTGACCGATGGCTGGTCAGGCTCGATCTCTAAATGGATACCTTTGGCCCTTATCTTCTCGCAGATCTGATCCGCCGCTTCCTGGGCGATCTCTGAGAAGGGCACAGCCTCAGGAGGATTGGCAACTCTGCCTATACGTGAGAGCTCGAGGGTATCCAGGAGAAGCGTATCCATCTTGGATACAGCGCTGCTGATGACACTCAGATCGGCATCTACGTGATCCATCTTTCCCTTCGAAAGATCTGACTTTAGAAGGTCTATAAATCCGCCGACCGTGATCAGTGGAGACCTCAGGTCATGGGAGACTGTATAGACGAACTTCTCCATCTCGGCATTCTTGGATTCCAGTTCTTTCACCAGCCGCTCCCTGATCTCCTCAGACCGCCTTCGTTCAGATAGCTCGACCATCAGATCTTGGTATGCCCTGATCAGGCTTGCTGAAGCTTTGGCCAGCTTCTCAGTCCTCTCCTCGATTCTCTGCTCCAGCACCTGGTTGACTTTACACAACTCCATCTCAAGCTGCTTGAGGTAAGTAATATCTGTATAAGTCCCGACGTAACCAGCAACCTCTCCGGGGGAGCTCTGAGTAACCATTATCTGAACCAATACCCAGGCTATTGTATTATCCGGGCGCTGTATCCTGAACTCAATCTTGAAGGGCAGGTCATCCAAGACCAGCTTTTGCATGGCATTCTCTACATGCTCTAGATCATCGGAAAATATGTACATCTTCCAGTCATGCCCCAGGGCGTCTGATTGATCCTGGCCTGTGATCTCGCACCAGCGACTGTTGACGTAGGTACACACGCCTTGAGCATCGGCACGAAAAATTCCGGCTGGAGAGGAGAGGGTCAGGGTACGGAAGTGCTCTTCACTTGCCCTCAGAGCCTGTTCAGTATTTTTCTTTTCAGTGATATCCCAGCCCACTGACTGGAACTCCACCAGATTGCCCTCTTGGTCGAAGATCCCACGAGCGGTCCACTGCATCCAGCGCATGCCGTCAGTAACGGCGGCTCGGTGGTCATAGGTTGTCACCGGCTGGTCAATGCTTACTGAGGAGAGGTGCTCGAAGATGACGCGCTGGTCTTCTTCAGGTATGAGGGAAGCGAAGCATGCTCCAATCAGCTTCTCACTGGACCGCCCAAAGTAGCGACAATAAGCCTCATTGACGAAGTTCAGAGTCCCATCCGGCATGAACCTGCATATGAGCTCAGTCTGATCCTCAACGATGGCATGATATCGGGCTTCGCTCTTCCTCAGGGCATCTTCTATTCTGAGACGCTCTGAGATATCTCGACTTATGCCAAAGAAAACGTCTCTTTCTCCCCATCGCCCCATAGTTACTATTGTCTCCACAGGTATCCTTGTGCCATTCTTCGCCTGAAGAAGGATAGGACAGAGATCTCTTTTTCCTGCTGCAATTTCAGCTATGATAGATGCTGCCCCATCATGGCGCTCTGGTGGATGAAGCTCCAGGACATTCATGCCTTTAAGCTCGCCTTCATCGTATCCTAGGCGCTTGATCATCACCTGATTAACGCGCAGAATACTTCCCTCCAAGTCCAGTACAAAGAGGAAGTCCTGAATGGAATCGAAGATGCTCTGAAGCTCAGCCTGGCTCTCATGAAGCGCTTCCTCTGCCTGCAAGCGGGCTATGGCATTGCCTACCTGGGCAGTGATCGTCTCCAGGGCATTGCGACTGAAGGCAGGCACCACGTCCAGGAGATGAGATGCTATATTGAAGCAGCCAATTGTGCGACCCCGGTGGATGATCGGGATCATAGCCACGGCACGCAACCCTTCATGTCGTTTATCGGCCGGAACAGAGATGCCCACATCATCATACCTGGAATATACTGGCCTGCCCGATACTACCATACACCACC
>DATMZB010000235.1:0-4948 GCA_035560655.1 Methanotrichaceae archaeon
AGACAGCCTGAAGTCTTCGCTTAGTTCGCCACTAAATACTGTGACTGCCGGCCCTTCCATATAGGCGTGATCGCCCTCGAAGAAGACTATCAGCGGCCCGCCCCTGGTCTCCACCAGCACCTCATCCCCAATCAGGCCGAGCTTTCGAGCTACAGCCGCGCTGGCCACAGCCCCGGTGCCGCAGGAGTAGGTCTCTCCTTCAACGCCCCTCTCAAATGTGCGGACCTCAAAGGGTTCTCCTACCCGGACGAAGTTCACATTGGCACCCTCCGGGAAGATTGAGCTGTGCCTGACTGCAGGAGCCAGCTCATCTATGGGCAGCTCCAGATCATCCACAAATATGACTGCATGGGGCACTCCAGTGTTCACTGCGGATACATCGAAGTCATCGACCCTCTCCATGAGGAACTCGCCTGATCCGGTCGCGGGTATGGCTGATCGGTCAAAGCTGGGCACGCCCATGTCAACCTTGGCCCAAAAGCAGTTGTCCATCAGCCTGACCTGAACGGGTATTATGCCTGCAGGCGTCTCCACATCAAAGGACTCTCCCACGTACCCGGCCTCCCAGGCGTACTTGGCCAGGCACCTTATGCCGTTTCCGCACATCTCGGCCTCAGAGCCGTCAGGCTGAAAGAGCCTCATTCCCACATCGGCCTTATCTGACACCACCAGGAAGAGGACTCCATCTGCGCCTATGCCGAAGTTCCTGCGGCAGCATCGAATGGCGAAGGCTTCTTTCGTGCTCTCGGGCACAAGCTTCTCCCTGATCTCATCCACAAGGATGAAATCGTTTCCATTGCCGTGCAGCTTGGTGAATGGGAAACTTCCAGGGCCAAACGGCTCATCATCGAGATCTATCTCGGATATCTCTGCCAGCTTCATTTTATATACCATGCTTTGTTTATCCAGCTCTTGTGCTGCTGTGGTGGTGATGTGCTATTAAACCCATTCTACAGGTAGCCCTAGATTTGCTAGAGCTCGACAGGTCGATTCAGATCGCCAAAGAGGCGGTTTCAGGCGGCGCAGATTGGATCGAGGCAGGAACACCTCTCATCAAAAGTGAGGGCATGAATGCCGTGCGCGAGATGAAAAAAGCTCTGCCTGGTGTCAAGATCGTGGCCGATATGAAGACCGTGGACACAGGTGCCATGGAGCTGGAGATGGCAGCCAAGGCCGGAGCAGATATAGTGGCAATGCTCGCCTCTTCAGATGACTCGACCATAGAGGAGGCCCTGAGAGCCGCTCGAAAGTACGGCGTGGCCCTGATGATGGACCTGCTCACTGTGAAAGACCCGGTACAGCGCTCAAGAGAGCTTGAGAAGCTAGGGGTTGACTACATCTGCGTCCATGTGGGCATCGACCAGCAGATGACCGGTCGCGATACCATAGATTTCCTCAAAGAGATAGTGAAAGAGGTAAAGACCCCCGTGGCTGCGGCAGGCGGCATAGATGCAGCATCAGGCGCAGAAGCCATAGCCAGCGGCGCAGCCATAGTGATAGTTGGCGGAAGCGTTGTACGGATGGCAGATGTGGCAGGCTCTGCCAGAAAGATCAGGGAGGCCATAGACCATGCGGAGGCTGGCGCCCTCAAAAAGAAGAGCCGCAGCGAGGAGCTAATAGAGCTCTTGAGGGATGTCTCCACGCCCAATATATCAGACGCCATGCACAGGAAGGGAGCCATGCGCGGCATACTGCCAATAAACCCGGGCCACAAGATCGTTGGTACGGCAGTCACAGTGCAGACATTCTCTGGTGACTGGGCAAAGCCCGTGGAAGCAATAGACGTCGCAGGTCCCGGAAACATCATAGTCATAAATAACGGCAGCAATTTCATAGCTCCCTGGGGTGGTTTGGCCACTCTCAGCTGCAAGGGCAGAGGCATAGAGGGCGTGGTAGTGGACGGCGCGGTCAGGGATGTAGATGAGATCCGGGACCTGGACTATCCCATATTCTCAAGCGCCATAGTGCCAAATGCCGGCGATCCAAAGGGGATGGGCGAGATCAATGCCGAGATATCCTGCGGAGGCCAGACAGTACGTCCCGGGGATTTCATAGTCGGAGACGACAGCGGCGTGGTGGTCATCCCTAAGGAACGCGCTTATGAGATAGCCAGAAGAGCCAAGGAAGTGGAGAAGACAGAATCCAGGCTCTATGAGGAGATCAGACGCGGAAGCACCCTCTCCCAGGTGGCTAAACTCAAGAAATGGGAGAAAGTCTAGACAGGCCGGGTGTACGATAGCCGTAAATAGAAGGTAGTTGTTCTTTACAGGCGCAGTATACCCTGAGATAACCAAACGATAAATATTTAGAGGGTTAACTAAGTGGCGAGTTCGAGGAACTTGTATGGATCTTGAGGACATTGTTTCAAAGTACCCACCCAAGACGCTAATGCTCATTCCAGCGGGCGTAATAGTCCTAGCATTAGTCATCCTGGGCGCAACCTGGATTACGACAGGTTCACCTGTCCACCTGGGCGTGGAATTTACGGGAGGCACAGTTGTGACTGTGCCAGCAACGACATCAGAAGAGGCTTTATCTAAGCAAGTCGCGAATTATCCTTTGCTGGATATAAGACAGCTCGGAGGCAGGTACCTGATGGAGTTCGGGCCAATGAGCGATTCGGACTACACCGCACTTGCCAAGCTGATCACCACCCAGTACCAGGATGCTGAGATCAGGTACATGGGACCAGTGTACAGCCAGGGACTTCAGGAACAAGCCCTGCAGTATATACCACTCTCATTCCTGTTCATGGCCCTGGTGGTCCTGGTAATATTCAGGAACCCAATGGTATCCGGAATAGTGGTAGGCTGTGCCCTGGCGGATATTTTTATAGCTGCGGCATCTATGAACATAACGGGCGTCAAGCTCTCACTGGGAACAGTGGCTGCACTTTTAATGCTCATAGGTTATTCTGTAGATACAGATATTTTGCTGACCAAGACGGCTTTAACCCCGCGCCGGACGCTGACAGTAGACGAGACCATAGTGAGCGCCATGAGGACCGGCCTCATGATGACTGGAACGACCATTGCTGCAGTCCTGGCCCTGTTCTTGACATCCAATGTGCTGTATATGGTCATCCCAGGCTTCCAGAGAATGGATATCATTGCAGACATATCCACAGTGCTCCTATTCGGACTGGCTGCTGATATATTCAATACCTGGATCACCAATGCCCAGGCAATCAGGTGGTTCATGAACCGCCCCAAGAAGAGCGCAGCCGGGAGGCAGAAGAGATGAAGATCACCAATAACCCAAGGGTGCTTCTGTACATAGTAGCCGTAGCAATAGCACTGATACTTATAGCGCCCTTGCCATCTGAGCAGGGTCTGCAATCAAGGCTCAAGTTCGGACTGGACCTCGAAGGCGGGTCCTGGCTACAGCTCCAGCTCCAGGGCGCAGTGGTTCAGCTCAATGTCGATCCTGCCAAGATCCTCGAGAAGCAGTTCCAGGCCACCTCAGTTGAGAAGAATGGCGACAATTATTTGGTAACCGTCAATGGCCAAACGCCCGCCAACCTGGCTGAGAACCTGGGATATCCTGGAGCCAAGGCGGTGACGAGGAACAACGTCACCAGGATCAATATACCAATCTCGGGCCAGACGGTGATCACCAACTACCTCAAGAGCATCCTTGATGCCGATGTGAAGATAGTTGGAGTGGACCCGATCAAGTACGAGATCAGGACCAATGTGACCAGAGAGTCTCTGAATGCCGCACTGGCTGATGTGGGCGGCTCTGTGGCCACTGGAGAGAATACATTCGTAGATGGTGTTACCCCAGATACAGTCGATGAGACAAAGAAGGTCCTGGACCAGAAGCTCAACCGCCTGGGAATGCAGGACATCAAGGTCAGAGTGGTTGGCAACCAGTTCATACTGATAGACCTGGCCGGAATGGATGTATCCACTGCCCAGGATATAGTTGGCAAGCCCGGCAAGTTCGAGATCAGAATCCAGACCCAGAACAACGAGACTGAGCACGTCCTATATGGCGATGCAATTGAGTCTGTGGACATCCCGAGGGCCGATCGCGGCTCAATGGCCGGAGTGCCCTTCACATTATCCGAGGACGGGGCTTCAATTCTGCAAAAGGCTGCCATTGATGTAGGCGCCACAAAGAACCCCAAGGCTCACGAGCTCTCCATGTACCTGGATAAGGACCAGATCTTCTCCGCGCCCCTGGCACCAGAGCTGGCATCGAGCATAGCCAAAGCACCCATGAGAAACCTGGTGGCAGAGGTAGGGAGTGGAGACGCAGGGATTCTGAAGGCCAAAGAGCTCTACATCCACCTGAAGGAAGGTGCACTTCCTGTCAACGTCAAGGTCATAGGCTCTGGACAGGTAACAGCGGCTCTCGGATCCCAGTTCAAGACCCAGATAGTCATAGCTGGAATTCTGGCCCTGCTGGCCGTGGCCGGCATGATCTACTGGAGATACAGAGTCAGGAGGATAGTATTCCCGCTGGTCTTCACCTCAGTCTCTGAGGTCATCATGATCCTGGGAATATGGGCTGGCCTTGGATGGCAGCTCGACCTGGCAGGCATCGCTGGCATCATCACCGTCATTGGTACGGGCGTTGATCAGCTGGTCATTATCACTGACAGGCTCATCAGCGGCGCCACGTCCCTGCCCGGAAAGAGCGAAGGAAAGTATGCGGTCAGCGGAAGCAAGCTCCATGCCCAGAGGATCATGGAGATCCTTGGCATCATAATGGGAGCTGCAGCAACAACCGTGGCCGGCATGCTGCCCCTGCTCCGGATGGGATTTGGCTCTCTGACAGCATTTGCCCTGACAGTAATCATAGGCGTCTTCATTGGCGTTGGCATCGCCAGGCCCGCTTATGCCAGCATCGCAGATTACATACTGGCAGATGAAGGCGAGGTTGACGAGAGCAGGCCGATGACCAGATCTGCACCCAAGTCAGGCCTTGGAGAGTCTGTCGT
>DATMZB010000236.1:0-3190 GCA_035560655.1 Methanotrichaceae archaeon
TCGAGATCCAGGATACTGGCCCCGGCATCCAGCCAGGAGATCTGGGAGCCATATTCGAGCCATTTATCCAGTCCTCAGAAGGAAAGAAATCCAGGGAGGGCAGCGGCCTGGGGCTCGCCATCAGCCAGCAGTTCGTCCGTCTTATGGGTGGCGAGATCTCTGTAACCAGCCAGGTGGGTGCTGGCAGCCTGTTCGCCTTTGAGATCTCAGCACGTCCTGTAGCTGAATCTGAGATGGTCAATCTGCAAAATGCATCAGAGCCTCGGGCCATTGGGCTTGAGCCGGGCCAGCCAATTTATCGCCTGCTTATTGTAGAAGATAGTGAAGAAAACCGGCTGCTCCTGGTCAGGATGCTCTCTGAGCTCGGCTTTGAGGTGCGCACTGCATCCAATGGATCTGAGGGCATCGAGGTCTGGCAGGAGTGGCAGCCTCATCTCATCTGGATGGACATGCGCATGCCCATCATGGACGGGCACGCCGCCACCAAGAGCATCAAAGCCACAACCCAGGGCCAGGCTACGGTCATTGTTGCCCTGACTGCAAGCGCATTTGAGGCAGAGCGGTCAGTTGTGCTCTCTGAGGGCTGTGATGACTTCATACGAAAGCCCTTCCGCCAGGAAGAGATAGTGGATGTCTTGAGCAGGCACCTGGGAGTGCGCTTCATCTATGAAGATCCAAGCCTCAGGCAATCACAAAAGCCCATGAGCCAGATGAACTATGAGCTGAGATTTGACGGCCTGGATGATGACTGGATATCCAGCCTAAAGCAGGCGGCCATGGAGGCTAACTCGAACAAGATCAAGGTGCTGGCAGACCAGATACGGGAAATAAGGCCCGAACTGGCCTCAAGCCTGGCAAAGCTTGCTGATAACTTCGATCATGATGTGATCCTGAGCGCAATACAGGAGGGGACTTGAATGAACAGCCAACCAAAGGATCAAACTGCTGATATACTGATTGTCGATGATACATTGCCTAACTTAAAGCTGCTCTCTCAGATGCTGACTGAGAGAGGCTACCAGGTTCGAGCCGCCCTCAATGGCGCGCGGGCTCTGGCAGCAGTCCAGTCCGACATGCCTGATATTATCCTGCTGGATATAATGATGCCTGGTATGGATGGCTATGAGGTCTGCAGGCGGCTGAAGTCTGATCTTCGGACCAGGGAGATCCCGGTCCTGTTCATAAGTGCTCTCTCAGAGACAGAGGACAAAGTCAAAGGTTTTGAAGCTGGTGGTCTGGACTACATAACCAAGCCATTCCAGCTAGAGGAGGTTCTGGCCCGCGTCGAGACGCACCTGAAGCTCCGGGCACTGCAAAAGGAGATCCGGCAGAAGGAAGAGGTGGCACGGGCGCTCCTGGACGCATCTCATGATGCCGCTTATCTTGTAAGGATCGACGGGACCATACTGACATCGAACGAGCCTGGGGCAAGCGATTTTGGCAGGCTGGCAGGCGATCTTACCGGACAGTGCATATGGGATCTTCTGTCGAATGAAGTGGCCCTGGATAGAAGAACACGGCTAGGTGAGGTGGCCTCCTCAGGGCAGCCAGATCGTTTTGTTGACCAGTGCGAAGGCCGATATCTGGATAACGTCTTCTATCCCCTCTTTGATGATCAGGGCCAGGTGGAGAGGATCGCCATCTACACCCGCGATATTACAGAACGCAAGCATTCTGAATCGATCAGAGAGCATCTTATGAAAGAGCTGGAATCCAAGAATGCCGAGATGGACAGGTTTGTATATACCGTATCGCACGACCTCCGCTCGCCTCTTGTCACAGTCAACGGCTTCGTGGGCTTCATCAAATCAGATCTGGCCAAGGGCAACTACGAACGCATGGAGACCTATCTGAAGATGATCAGCACCGCCGTCTCCAAGATGGATAAACTCCTCAATGATACTCTGCAGCTCTCCCGCATAGGCAGAATTGCCAGCCCTCCTGAGCTAGTTTCCTTCTCAGAGATCATCCAGGAAGCAGTGGACCTGGCTGATGAGAAGATAAGGTCCCGGGGTGCAAGGATAGAGATCCAGCCAGATCTGCCTGAGGTCAATGTGGACCGCACAAGGATCGTCGAGGTGATGGTCAACCTCTTAGAGAACAGCGTGAAGTACATGGGAGACCAGCAGCATCCAGAGATAGTGATAGGATGCAGGTCCGATGACGGAGAGAAAGTGCTCTTTGTGAAAGATAACGGGATGGGCATAGACAAAAGCCAGCATGATAAGGCATTCGATCTCTTCTATAAGATAAACAGGAATAGCGAGGGCTCTGGCGCAGGTCTGGCCATAGTCAAGAGGATTATCGAGGTTCACGGCGGGCGAATATGGATCGAGTCGAGCCTGGGGGAGGGCTGCACAATCTGCTTCACTCTGCCAGTACTTACGTGATGGGATATTTAAGTCGATGACCTGAAGGCAACCCCGACACAGAGATGGATCCACCGCCGCCTTCAGATCAATTATATCCTGATTGATCATATACTGAGATTTATCTCTGGGGAGCGGAGAGGGCGCAGCGGGAAGACCCTCGGCCCAGGGGGATGAGAGCGAAGCCCTCCCTCAAAAGCTATTTACGCTGTGTGATTTGTATAATATTATGCTTGCCTTGACTAACGTGATGAGGCTCGATAAGGGCCAGTACAAGTTAGTCAGGGCGCTGTGCAAGTATTCCAAGAACCTGTATAACCAGGGGCTCTACAATACAAGGCAAGAGTTCTTCCAGAACAACCGATTTCTACAATATAAAGAGAACTACCATCTCTGCAAAGAATCAGAGAACTACAAGAAGCTTCAAGCAGCCACTGCACAGCAATCTCTGAAGTTCGTAGAGCGCGGTATGAGATCATTCCTAAGCCTGATGAAGCTCTATTGGAATTACGATCTGTCAGAAAGGCCATCGCTGCCTCATTACCTGCCAAAAGAAAAGGGTCTCTTTGCAGTAGCTTTTCCTAAAAATGCTTTCAGCATAAGAGATGGCATGGTGCGCCTTGGAGTATCCAGGAGCATCATTAAAGAGTTCCCGGATTGCCGCAGGCAACTGATCTTCTCATTGCCTCCACCCCTGGAAGGAAAAAAGATACAGGAAATCCACATACTGCCGATCTACTTTGGGCTGTATTTCAAGATCAAGTATTGCTACAGGGATGAAGATGAAATTGTAGAGCTGGATAGTGATAAATACCTCAGCA
>DATMZB010000237.1:0-2819 GCA_035560655.1 Methanotrichaceae archaeon
TGATGTATATGAGTGGGACGGGGACTATGTTATGCCAAGCAGCTTTGATGCTCATAGCTGCGGACCTTATGCGGTTGGCCGTTATGCTGCGCGTTATGCGGCCCGGCATGATGTACCCGGGAAAACAGATTGGAGTGGGGACAGTGAAGATTGAGATCATATCAAAGGCGCTGGCATGGAGCATGCTTGTCCTGGCGGCACTGATTATAATTGGACTTGGGAGCGGCGATTCGACGCAGCCACCGAGAATTATTTGGTATCCCGACGGCCACCTCGAAATACGCAATGGAGATCCAAACGACTTCGATCAACGCTACCTGAATGAGAGTCAATTAATGCAGTTTGTAGCATTCGACGATAATGTGATACCTAAAAAAGCGGTGACCGATAGCGCGATACCCGGTAATGCAAGCTTTAATAATGCTAGCTTTAATAACACAATCCCTGATAATTCAAGCCCGTTGTGGTTGAGGCGGTGGAAAACAATATAGCTCTATCTTTGGGCAGATCGTTTTCTGTATATGATAGGGCTTGCAAGGATCCTCTGGGACGGAGATACGCCAGAGGTATTCATAGACACGTTTCACCACAATAATCAGGCGCAGTGACGTCCTCCCCCGAGGTGGTCTTCACCATCTTTTATATTGAAACATATAATTCGTGCCAAGCAGGGAAAAATAGCAGGGCGATGGATGCGCTGCCCTTAAAAAGTCTGATGCATTTATCTCAGATAATATGATCAAGCTAATCTTGCCTGACGGCAGCTCAGTAGATGTTGAGCGTGAGGCCCCAATTGAGAGAATCCTCGAAGACTACAGAATAAACCCAGTGGAGGTCATAGTTGCCAAGAATGGCGCAATTGTCTCTGAATATGAGGCTGCCCAGTCTGGTGATGAGATCAAGGTCATAAGGATAATCCACGGCGGCTGATGCCTCCTTGAAAGGCAGCTGAGCAATATAAAAGGGGATGGCAAAAGTCAGGGCATAGGAGGGATTGATCGACTTTTGCCGTGTCATACCACGGCTCTTGACGGATAAATACCTTTCGGCTATTATAGAAAAGCATTCAGAAAACCCCCTCTTCAGAGAGGGAATGAATGCCGTACCATTACCTGAGGGGCCGCTGAGAATAAAAAGGGAAGCTAGATCTCTTCAGCCTTCTCGGGATGCTCGGCAGTCACCTTTGAGACCAGCCAAAACGTTGCTACAGCCAGGGCCAGTGAGACAGCCCAGACTGCGAAGATCTGCCACATGGGTATGGGCGTTGGATAGTTCATCTGGCCCGGTGCAGGCATGATGTTATAAACTAACCACGGCGCTCTTGCAGATTCCCTTACATAGCCCATGGTAATCAGAGTCCACATTCCAAAGATCCCTGCAGATACTGCAGCCCACCTTGAGACCCTAGACATATTTCCCCAGTCCTGATTCTTGACATCACCCAATATGAAAATATCCATCATCAGAAGCAGTGCGCCAATTATTACCAGGGTAAACAGCCCTACATACTTGTAGCTCATCGGCCCCAATGGATTTAGCAAGGCGCTTGGATCTCCTATGTTCATTGCACCAAGCCAGCTGGGCTGGATGAGGATAATTCCACTGAGGGCGCCTATGACCAGAAAGATCTTGAGAAGCTTGCTCAGTCTCCTGGTCTCAATCTGGGTCAAGATAGTCTCCCTCCTATCTGCAAAGTAGATCATTATGGATAGGAACTGGGCTGACAGCAGCCCCACCACCAGGAGCATCTCCCAGGCTCTAGGGCCGTGCATTATCATAATGAAGGCTGTGGCCTGGCTGCTCTGGATGGCAAGCATGTATATGAGCCCGAGCATCGGCTGAACTACCAGACCAGCCAGGCTCCATGCAAGACCATAGGACCCAACCCAATCCCAGTACACCTTTGATGCGTGATCCTTTCTGTCCATGTAGTGGAACATGGCAAGCATTGCCAGCATCGACCCAAAGAAGGCGAAGGACCCGCCCAGGCGGTGGAACTGAAGCTCCCAGATTGTGCCATTGAACCACCAGGATAAGGCCACATTTAGAGGCTGAGTCAGCAGGCCACTATCACCCCATACTATCTGGTTCCCTCCAGTGGAGAGCATTCCTGATGCCAGCGAATTTATGGCCAGGGTCTGTATAAAGACGGCTACGGCATAACCAAATCCCAGTGAGAGATGTGTCTTTGGATTGATCTTGCCCCAGGAGAACCAGAAGGTATAGAGGAAGATGATTATAACCGCAAAGAAGAAGGCCTCTATGAAGAGCGGCCACCAGTAAAGGAGGAATATGTTCTTTGAGAAGGTCGGGTAGAGCGCTATGAAGAAGAACATGGCTGCAGCTGCGAAGGTGGCGCCGAAGCTGAAGAGGATGACATTGAAGAGGGTGATAGACCTGGCCAGGCGCTCATAGCGGGGTATCCTGGTCCGAAGGAAGGTGAGCTGGACTAAAACTGCGATCCAGGCGCCTCCCAGGTGAAGGTTTGCAAAAAGCATATGCGAGAGCATCGTAAAGGCGATGAATATGGATCGGCCCGATCTTCCCAGATCAGTCTCCTGGATGGGCAGATCCTCCAGATATATGTTCTTGACTCCCTGGAGAGATTGAGCTTCTATGGAGGTGGAGGAGTTCAGCCCCCCCTGCTGAGGCACAATATACACAGTCAAGGCAGCCAGGAAGATGGCAACACCCGCTATGAGTGAAATAAGCTTGATCATTCAAAGCCTCTTCAAGAAATTTATAGAAGATAATGTCCTTGCAACATATTTAAACTTTCGAGCCCGATTATGCAATAAATCGATCGACATAGAGCATAC
>DATMZB010000238.1:0-2440 GCA_035560655.1 Methanotrichaceae archaeon
CATTGCGGCCATGAGATCCAGGATCCCCAGACATGCCCACCTTTAATATTATATGCCTTTTCATGAAAACTGCCACTGGAAGAGAGCATTTCATGAGCTGGAAAGCGCAATGAAGGCAGCTAAGCTCACCATCTACGACCTAAATCGGCATATCAATGATCAAATGCTCGACATAGGCCACTACGGGATGCTCATGAAGCGGCCCTGTCTGAGAAAGATGATCTAGGGCATTATATACCTCATTCATATGCAATCTACCTTAAGTTAAGAGAATCGTTTCTGCTGAGCTCGTCTCTGTATATGGGCTTATCAGGCACCAGGTAGATGGTCCAGAAGGCCAGAATGGTGATGATCACCTTTACGGTTATATTGGCAGTGAACATCTGCACCATGGCATCCGTGCCTATGATTCCTGTGAAAGCAATCAGGGGGAAGAGTATGCTGTCTACGGGTATTGAGACTGCATTTGAGGCAAATACCCTGGTCCACTCCGGCCTGCCCCTGCCTATTCCAGTAGTCCATATGTGGTAGGCATATGTATCGCTCAGCTCTGCCAGCACCATGGTGATGACTGAGCCGATGACTATCCTGAGCTGGAGAGAGAAGACAGACTGCCACCAGGGCCCGCCAGTGGTATTGATTATGCCAAATAGGAAACTCCATGAGGCCTGTCCACCGCTTGCTGCCCACTCGGGCTGGGCCGGGAGGAGGACCACAAGCTGGAAGTAGAGCGCTGCGATCAGGCACACAGCCGCACTCATAAATATGGTTGTGATAGCTGCAGATCTGCCAAGCTGCTTATGTATGAGGTCCCTCCAGGTGAAGGTGATTGAGTAGATGAAGCCCGCGTCCATCACAAGGGACCCGAAATTGACTACCTTTGTGGCGGCGATGTTTCCTGCCAGGGCAAAGAAGATGTAGAATCCGCAAAGTATAATGGTTGTCTGGGTCTTGTCCAGGTGAAAGCCATACAGGAACCTATGTATCCTATCCTTTGCTGCATCTCTGGACCTGTGACTTCCATCATCAAAATGCCCGCTCCCAGGTGCTGATCCTGCTTGGTGCTCAGCCTGAGTAGCAACATCGTCCGCTGATTTAGAGCTCAATCTTTCTCCAGCCATCTATTTTTAAGATCCATAAAAGTCCCATCATTTATGCTTTTCCTTATATCCTCCATCAGCCTCAGCATGAAATGGACATTGTGAATAGAGGCCAGCCTGAAGTAGGAGAGCTCATTTGCAGTGTACAGATGTCTCATATAAGCCCGTGAGTACCTCTGGCAGGTGGAACAGCTGCATCCTGGATCTATGGGCCTTTCATCTTCTTTATAGATGGCCGACTTAATATTTATCCTGAACTTGTTGCCCGGGCGCCCTCCAGATCCTGGTGAGATGAATACGCTTCCTCTCCTGGCAATCCTTGTGGGCGAGACGCAGTCGAATGAATCTATCCCAAGTTGAACGCATTCGAAGATGTCATCGATATCTCCAATCCCAAGCAGGTGCCTGGGCCTGGAATCGAGCTTTGGGACAACCCATTTCAGGACCTGATGCATGTCCGCCTTGCAGTTTCCAAGCGATCCGCCAATGGCGATGCCCTCAAACGGCAGAGATGAAATGAACTCAGTGCTCTCATTTCTTAGATCCTCAAACCAGCCTCCCTGGATGATGCCATATAAGGCCTGACTCTGGTCGTGGTGCTTCAGCGAGAGCTCTGCCCATTTGTGGGTCCGAAGCATCGCCCCCCTGGTGTATTCATAGCTGGATAAGGGCGAGGTGCACTCATCAAAGGCCATTATTATATCAGATCCAAGGTTCGACTGGATATCCATGGAAGCTTTAGCGTCCAGGAAGTGCCAGGCGCCGTCGTAGACGGACCTGAAGGTAACGCCCTCATCTGTGATCTTTGTCAGGTTCTCCTTCTTCTCTTCAGCGGGTCTGTCCTCTATGTTTCGACCATCTGGAAAGATGCTTCCTATCTTGCTTATGTTGTGCTCTCTCCCAAATCCCAGAGAGAATGCCTGAAACCCGGCCGAGTCAGTGAATATAGGCCTTTGAAAGCCCATAAACTTGTGCAGGCCGCCCAGCCTCTTTATTATCCCATCCCCTGGCTTTAGATGAAGGTAATAAGTGTTGGCCAGGGTGCACTGCACGCCAAGAGAGTCCAGGTCGTCTGATCCAAGAGCCCTCACTGTGGCCAGTGTGGCTACGGGCACGAAGTAGGGGGTCTCAATATTTCCATGACGGGTCCTGATCACTCCAGTCCTGGCACAGGTTTCTGAGTCCTCTTTTAAAATATCAAAAGAAATCGCATTCAACTTCTTTCACCCTGTGGATGTCTGCTTGCTACGACTGCAGGTGAAGCAGAGCTTGCTATGCCCGCACACAAGTCCAAATGAGATGCACGGTAAGCGCAATAGTTCTCCAGATCGTATTTAGAT
>DATMZB010000239.1:0-6535 GCA_035560655.1 Methanotrichaceae archaeon
TCAACCGCGACATTGATGCCCTTGCTACCGTCATAGGCGATCTCGGATTCAAGAACGTCGTCTACATAAACAAAGACGCCACCGAAGTAGGTGCAGGCGTTGGTCGCATCACGGCAGCGGCTAGACTGGGCTTAGAAGAGCTGCCAGTCTTCAGAATCCTGGACCTGGATAAAGTCAAGTTCAAAAAGTTCAGGATCAGTGATAACCGCCTCAATGAACTATCCAACAAATGGGATGAGGAGATCCTATTCCAAGACCTATCCGAGCTGACCAAGAACGACGAAGATTGGAAGTGGATGGACTTTGACAAGTTTGATCGGCTTCTCTCTCAAAAGGATCTGGTCCAGGAAGTCGCCCTGGATGAGCCTCTGAGCTTCGATGGGCCGGAGTCGTTCACCCCCTCACAACCATCTCAAGAACTTGGTTCGCAGACGCCAGACCTTCGAAAGCGGGATACGACTGGCACGGTGCTGCCTGAGCAGTCCGTCCCAATGGCCGAGAACGAGGAGAACTTAGAGATAGTCTTCCCTAGTGCCAACGAATGGGGTATCCCGGACCTCAGCCTGAAATATCAGGCCACTCAGATGACTCTCCCATTTGTCAAATGGGGTGAGCTGAGTTATAAGAAGCCTCACGGTGGCATTTGGAACTTCTATGTTTATGATTCAAAGTTCGAAAGTATCGCAAGCGAACCACACAAACCCCTCATGGCCAAGCCTTCCGCACTGGTCGAAATCAACTATTCAACATTCATAGAATCACCCGCCGCCCTGGTCCTGGGAGACATCTTCTTTAAGAGGTGGACGTCCCGGTACTGGCAATCAAAGGGCGCCAATATAATAGTCGATCTCTACGTGGTGAACAGGTTCACAAAGATGAACCTGATAGGGGTCCCCAAAGGCTGGAAGTCATACTGTACTCGGGGAGTAACCCCGCACGAAAGCACTGATGGCCTTGAGATCATAAAGCGCGACTGGGAGATAGCCTGCCAACATTCAGAGGCAGCGGAAGAGGACATCTTCTTCGTGGTTTATGCGGGCGGAAAGGCAGTTCAAGAATACTGCGCTGATAAGGGCTGGCACTGGATACCCGAAAGGATGCAGGCAATATCAGATCCTAACCTGGCGGGAATGGATGGCCTGCCTGCAAAGGTGTCATCTGATAAGTACAAAGATCTCAAATAATGTTTATCCATGTGATAATAAGGCATAAGGGGAGGTGAAAAACATGGCTGATGTTCTTAAGAAGACCCCTGGATTCAAGGGCGGCAATTTCAAGAGCTCCAAGCAGAGGAGAACTTCCAATTACCTGCAGAGACAGGGTAAATATGGTATGTGAAGTGGTCTAAACCACTTCTTCCAATCTTTTATCGAACTCTTTCGCAGTGTATTGGGGCTTTATTCCTCTATCCCTCATGCTCTTGGTATTCTGTGGATAGTAGAGCAGGCTTTCGAAGTCCACATTGAAATCTTTGCCAGCCAGATCAATCTTATTGGCTTCAATCAATCGCCCTATCTTCTCTATATCTATGAATTGCTTCATGATTGCCAGGATGATAGGTCTATCATCATCTGCCAGGGCTTTTAAGCCCTTGAGCTGATACTTAAACGCACTTGCTTTAGCGCCTGTGACCTTCTCAAAGGACTCTGGAGAGTCGCCCTTAAGAGTTAGCCTGATAATGGTCTTCTTTGGGATGTGCTCTAATAGCTCAGGGCTGTGACCTAGCATGATTCCATTAGTTTCGAGCATGGCACCTTTTCCAGTCACCTCTATCACCTGACCCAAATGCTTCGCTGATAGATCCCCTAAGAACGCTTCGCAGCCTGATATCCTATAACGCTTTGATCCATGCTTCTTTCGCAGGGCATTAATCTTGGTCGCGACTTCTTCAGGATCTCTAAATTTGTCGTTGCATTCTCCGATATTGGAATTCTTTTGCACATTCCAGCAGTATCCACAAAGCAAATTGCAGCCTGAAGCGTCAGCAGTCACACAACCTTCATAGTATTCTGTATTCCTGAACCTGTAGTATCTCCTCTTATCTCCCTGCATTACAACGCTTTCCACGTCTTTCGATCTCTGGATGGGGTCAAAGGGCAATTTGGGGACCTTGATAGGGGTCACCGAGCCCTTGAATGGAGCGATTGCGTTCTCTTCTGCCAGGGCTTCGCACTTCTCAAATCTTCTCATATCGTCCACCTTGCTTATATGGCCAAATTGCTTCTCTATGCTGGCTTTGTTCTCTCCATATGAGAGCTTATGATCGATATGGGCGACATCGATCTCTCTGGCTGATAATATGCCTTCGAGTGTGTAGTTTTCCAGTCCATTCATGGTTCACATCTCCATTTAAAAATGGCTGCAGGATTCGAACCTGCCAACGCCAGCACCATTAAACTATTCCAAGCTCTTTAGCTCTATCTCTGATCTTCTCTATCTGATCAGCCTTCAAGCCATACTCTTGATTCGCTTGTTCTTCTGAGATGCTGATAACGTCCTTAAGATATTGCTTCTCAGACTCAGAGACCATGTTATCCTCTTCATATACGCGACACATCACAGAATCTAGGAATGCATCCAGATCTGAATATGTCTCGAAGGGAGCCCTTTCAACATGTACTTCATAGGTCCCCTCTGGGGTCTGAGGGAAATGGCCCTTATCATCTCTCCAGGCGCTTGATACTATTTCGCCTGTCTCTCTCGAGATGAAAAAGCTATTGTCTTTGCCCTTTCCTCTTATCGATTTCATCATTTCCTTTCTGGCTGTCTTGGTTGGGGCCTGTGAATGGCCTTCACAGAACTGACCAGGGTTCTCGATTGCCTGGAGTTCTTGAACCCTTGGATCTGTATACGCTACAACTTTCTTACAGATGTCGCACATGGTTCTTATTGTCATGATTCCTCCAAATTTCTAATAGCAGTGCCAGGAGTCGAACCTGGCATGATCCAAACTGCTCAAGCGCTCAGAACGACTGCCATCTGAGCAGCCTTCTTTGATATCTCTTCATATTCCTGCTCATATTTCTTCAGACTTTCAGCATACAGCGCCACGAATTCAGGCAACCTTTTGACTGCTGCCTTTTTCATCGCCCTGGAAGCGTTCGCAATCAAGACAGGATCAATATATTCACAGTCTGAGAGCGCATATAGGCCCCAATCCTTCCTTACTGAGAGCCTGTATATGATTTTGCCTATCTGCTCCTTCGATTCCTCGAAGAAGTTCTCAGGATCATTGAACTTGATGCCTGCCTTTGGGCCAATGACTTCGAAATAGTCATCTATCTTGTTTAGGGCCTCAGATAGCTTATCTGAGTATCTGACTATGTTCTCTGAGCGCTCGTTGATGTACTGTACCAATTGTGGCATTCCTGCCCCAATTTCATTTGACATTCTGTTTCAACTCCATCCTGGCATTTCCATGCCAGGCAATGGCAGAAAAAGGGACTTGATCCCTTTAGTAAGCCTGGGTACTTATCTGCCTACTTCGCCCACCTCGAAAGGATAGGGCCTTTCTGCATAGGGGATTTTGATCCCTATGAAACCATGATATTCATCCACTTTCTCAATTACAAGCATTGAACTTGGAATATTAAAGAAGCCTGCAAAGTCATCGCAGACTCTCTTTAAGGCCTCATCAATGTTCTCAGCTTCGAAATCGTCCACTTGGGCCTCTGTATTCCTGTCTTCAACTACATATTCAGGCATCTAATGACCTCCATACATTTCCTCATAATGCCTCATGGCATCATTATATTCCCTCTCAGCGCATTCAGGACATAGATGATGTCCTATCGAGGGTTCGCCCTCAAAGAGGGTATCGCATTCATCGCAGGGGATCATCTCAAATCAGCCCCACGTCTCTAAACAGCATCTCAAAGAGCCTTTCGCGAGTATAGCCCCAGGACTTATGCGATTCCAGGGCATACTCTACCAGCCAGGCTTCAACATCTACCACAACATCGCCTTTGGGGTCTCGCGTTCAACGATTGGGTATACCTTGAGGCCAACGCTCTTAAGCTGGCTGGAAGTCCATCCAGCATCGCCTATTAGGTCGAAGCTTTGCGTTACCTTCATCCCATCGCTGGTTTCGAATGTTAGATCGTACATTGTATTTCAGTCCTAGCGAGTCTCTCACTCGCATATACCCTAATAGGACTGCTGAGTATATTAACGTTACGCTACGTTGCTCTCATCAACGCATTTCTGATTATTATAATTCTCCAAATCATCGAGTATGCGCGAGAACACCACTGCATACGATTCTCCTATCTTTCCATATGTCTTGAGCCTCGCGACGTCGCGAGGATATACGCGAATCATAGTTACGTCTGACATAGTAGCTTATATGCTCTCACCACTATATATAGTTAATCAGCGTAACGTAGCGTAACGCATATATACCTTGAGTTGCTTAGTAGGGTATATGCGAACACTCAGAGCAGCAATAAACCAAGCCAAAAAAGATTTCCCAGGCTGTGGCATATGTGGACCTGTAAAATTCAGCACCTTCGACAGATACTACGTAAGGGATGCTGAGGGCAACCTCCTTAGAACCATCGAGGAGGTGGCCTGAAATGTCCACTCGCGCTAATATTGAGATCTTCAGCAAAGAGGCAGGCCAGAAGATAACCCCAGGAAAAGGCATCGTAATGCTCTACAGGCATTACGATGGCTATCCTCGCGTACCAAAGGATACTCTCAATGGAGTATTCCCAGACTTCGAGGGATTCCTGAATGCAAGGTACCCCAATGGCGTAAACTGGCAAATGGCTGGATACGTCGCAACTCAGATGATAGTTTACTTCTACGACTTCCAGAGAAACAAGCCCACGTTAGAAATCACAGATAACTTCCATGGAGATATTGAATATTACTACCAGGTCATCTTCTGTAAGGGCATGGTAGAACTTCGCTGCTATGAGAAGATGGGCAGCGATTGCGATGGGACTTTCAAGGCAGATGGAAGGCTAGTAGAGAAAAAGCAGTATAAGAGCAAAAAAGATCCATTCGCATATACAGCCCCTCAAAAAGAGCCTGAAGTCACGACAGACGAAGAGCCCTTGGAAGACGAAGAGATTCAAGCCATGGCCTCTCAGGCAATGGCACATGCAGGGGGCCTCTAAATGGCCTCTTTCGATTTCATGTCCTGGAATCTTCGCATAGATGCCTATGCCAGAGCCTACCAAGGCACTGACCTCTTTGGCGATGCAAAATATCTGGAGATGGAAAGGGAGCTGACCAGGGCCTGCGAAAGGGAGGGCTGTTAAATGCCCCTCTCAGACCAGGAAGCAGAGAATGAAGGCATCTATCTAAGAGCTATCAGCAGCCACGACAATAGCACAACCTGGCAATGGTCGCGCCTGTTAAATGTTCTTTGGGCATACGATCATAAGTATAGAGAGGTGGTCTGAGGTGCGAACTCTCAGATACCTCGATATAGAATGCTTAGGCTGCATAGATTGCCAGGCATTCCAGGGCGATAGAGAAGCAATGGAAGGCTCTTGTAAAGGGCCTCTAAAGCTGCTCTGTGAGATACATTTCACTGGGAGGCGCTGAAATGCAGCTCTCCAAAAACCAATTAGCAGATATCAAAGAGTCTGAAGAGCATTACGCCTGCTACCAAGAACGCCATATCTGCATAGGGCGCATAGGTCCTGGATGCAATGGCTGCGCATATGCAGAGACTCCATATGATCCCTCTGTTGGGATATTCAGCACAGAGCCAATAGGCTGTAGGAGGCCCTAACATGGTCTCCAAAAAGCTCTGGCAGGACCCCAAAATAACAGACTGGTCAGAAAACAAGTCTCTCAAGCTCTATGAAGTAGAGTACGAAGGCCAGAAAAGAAAAGTCTCCATTCCAGACAGGGAGGATTAAGCAATGGGCCTTAATCCCCTTCATCTTCAGCTCCTCATAAACCTCTGTGAGGCTCATAACCTAGACTCAGAGGCCCTGATAGATTGGTCCCTCTCATATAGAGAGAATAGGGCGAACCTGGAAGCTCAATATGGCATAAGGCGCGAGGCCCCATATGCTCGATTCCAGAAGTATTATGCAGAGATCCCAAAGGCTGCTATCAAGCGTGCTAAAAGAGATTTCGATTGTTCGCAGTACGTAGCAAGTGCGATGGCTCATGCGAGTATGGGCATAAGCCTGTAAATCTTTTTCTAATGATCCTTAAACTTCTCAAGCCTCAGCGCGCTTCCTGGAAGAAATACCATGAAGCGATAGAGGCAATCAAAAACGCGACTTGGGATAAAGACCAGGTCGATAGTGGTTTCAATGCCAAAGAACGAATCTAAATTTTGGTTTGTTTGCGCCAGCATATCTTTCTCTCATCATCCCGAAATGCCAGATTGGTTTAGGATGGCCTTCCTGCGAAGTGCTTATCAAGCATATTCAAAACTGTTCTAATTTCCTTTGGATTCGAAAGAGTCCTGTGATTCTTCAATGTCTAAATCAAAGCCTCTAGACTACGCTTTCATAAGGGAGCTAGTCGAAAAAGGCACCCCGGATTGGAAAATAGGCGAGGCTCT
>DATMZB010000240.1:0-7822 GCA_035560655.1 Methanotrichaceae archaeon
CTTTTGGGAGGGACGGCATTTGCCAGGCATCAAACTCATCTTGCTCCGGCATACGACCTCAGGACGATGATATATCCTCTCTCCATCTCATCGCTCTTTTCTCAATCTTTAGCATGAGGATATTGATGATTATGCCAAGAAGCGCTACAGTAACTATGGCTGCATACATCTTCTGCATCTGGAATGTGGCTTCAGACTGTATTATCATGAACCCCAGCCCGGAGTGAGCGCCTATCATCTCGGCACCTATGAGCATGAAGAAGGCAAAGACTGCGCTCATTCTGATACCCGTGAATACTGCAGGCATGGCCGCTGGCAGGAGCACTTTTTTAAACAGCCCGAACTTGCTGAGCCCCATAGACCTGCCGACTCTGATGAGTACTGGATCTACACTCTTTATTCCTGAAACGGTGTTGAAGAGGACCGGCCACTGGCACACCCAATAAATTATCCCTATCTTTGAGATCTCACCAATGCCCAGCAGGGCCATGAAGACTGGAAATAGTGTGAATGGATTTGCCTGGCCGAGCACCTGCAACAGGGGATCTACTGCAGCCTCAAATGATTTGAACCAACCTCCTATCAGGAACCCCAGGGGCAAGGCGACCATCAGTGCCAGCACGAAGCCCACAAAGACCCTCTCAAGGCTGGCAACGATATGCATCAATAGCTCTCCTGATAACGAAAGCTCATATATTTTAGCAGCTATTACCGATGGAGGGGGGATGAAGATCGGGTTGATCAGCCCCAAAATGGGGGCAACCTCCCAGAGCAGTATAAATGCAACTATGGCCGAAGACTTGAGGGCCAGTGCTTTTATCCTTTTGATAAGTTCTTCTGATTCCATATTTCCCCCTTGGCCAGAGATCAGCCTAGATTCTGGTCAAGACTCTCAAAGCGTTGATCAAGCCATTGCCGCTGTTTTGGGCAGGGCTCTTTGAAATTGCCTGGGCTGTTGACCTGGCCTGGGCCTCCTGAACCTTGACCACCTCTTCTTTTAGAAGCTCCCAAAGAGCGTGTCTGGCCTCAACAAACCCCTGGGTGGCGGCTACATCTGCCTCAAACCTCTCTTCTGCAGTCAGGGGTATATCCAGGACCTGTTTGATGACCCCTGGCCGTGCGCTCATGACTGCCACCTTATCTCCGAGGAAGACTGCCTCGTCTATGCTGTGAGTGATGAAGAGCACTGTCTTATGCGACTCTTTGCTGATCCTCAGAATATCTCTTTGCAGGAACTCCCTTGTCTGGGCATCCAGCGCCGCCAGAGGCTCGTCCATGAGAAGTATATCCGGGTTCAATGCCAGGGCACGGGCTATTGAGACGCGCTGCTTCATGCCTCCGCTGAGCTGGTGAGGATAATGCTTTTGGTAGCCCGAGAGACCAACCAGCGAGAGATAATCCAGGGCGATCTCCTCCCGAGCCGAAGCATCTGAGTTGATGCTCTCCAGCCCGAACTCCACGTTCTCCAGTGCAGTCCTCCATGGGAAGAGGGCGTTTTGCTGGAAGACGATCGCTCTGTCCAGGCCAGGGCCGGTGACGGGCTTGCCATCTATGGATACTGTGCCCTCGTCTGGAAGTGTAAGCCCGCTTACCAGATCCAGGAAAGTGGATTTCCCACAGCCGCTGGGCCCCACAATGACCATGAACTCGCCCTTATCTATGGCGAGGTTGACCCCACCCAGAGCTGGAACCTCGTCAAATTCATTCCCTTCCGTCTTTACCTTGAAGACCTTTTTAACATTTACAGATTCAATTTTAGACATAATTCCAACTAGATGAATGTGAACTCTCCATTGGCAGATCATCTTCTCAAGCCAAGGTGCTGCAATGATCCAGATCCAATTCCGATGATGAAATACTGCCAGATAGAGCTGGCCTCACCCTCTTTCATCCCTTGTGATGCGGTCAAAGCCAGACGGATGTGAGAATATGCTCTCGCCATCTGCAATGCTGTGATTCCTGCAAGGCCCCTCCAAACAGATGTCCAAGCCAAAGCTTACAAAGTTCCTGGCCATGCCATAATGATAAACTGCACTGTATTTATTGATGTAGAATCTCGCAATTATTGCTTCAACAGCAAAACTTATAGCAGGACGAATGAGGATCAACGACGATTGATCTCATAACAATGAACAAGTAAGAGTCCGAACGATTGAGGAGGTATCTGCAGTATATTCTCTTGATAATCTTGACAAGAGCAGATCGGATCAAGATCAGGCGTTCACTGTACGCAGGATGACACGACCCGATGTGCAGATCGGCCAGGACTGGGCAGCAAAAGAAGGCTGGAACCCCGGAAGATACGATGCTGATTCATTCTATTCTGCGGACCCTGACGGCTTTTTCCTTGGCGAGATCGATGGCCTGCCAATAGGATGCATCTCTGCAGTGAGGCACGATGATAGCTTTGGATTTCTCGGGTGTTATTTTATCGTGCCTGAGTTCCGCAAAAGGGGGTATGGGATCAGGATATGGAACACAGCCATTGCCCACTTGGCAGGCCGGAACGCGGGCCTGGACAGCGTTATGTCCCAGGAGGAGATCTACAGGAGATCCGGCTTTAAGAGGGCTTATTTCAACTTGCGATTCCAGGGTCTGGGCGGAGGAGCCATGCCCAGTGGCGTGGTCAGATTATCCGATGTGCCCTTTGAGGAGATCGCCGAGTACGACTGCCATCTCTTTCCAGCTCCCAGGCCAAGCTTCCTCTGGAACTGGATCCGCCTGCCACATGGGGCGTCATTTGGTGTACTGAAAAACGGGCATCTCTCCGGCTATGGAGTAATAAGGGCATGCAAAGTGGGCTTCAAGATAGGACCCTTATTTGCGGATGATGAAAAAATTGCCGAGACTCTATTCCTGGCGTTAGCAAGCCATGCAGATAGTGCTGTGATCTTCATGGATGTGCCAGAGGTCAATCCAGCGGCTGTAGCCCTGGCAGAGCGTCATGGAATGAAGAAGTTCATGCAGGCTGTCAGGATGTACAGCAAAGGAACACCTGATATGCCCATGGATCGCATCTTTTGCGTGACCACGCTCCAGCTTGGCTGAAAATTTCAGGGAAAAATTAGCTGGATCTGGCTTTCTTTTCTGCCAGTCCAGGAGATCCGCTGTTTTATTTCACTGCTTTAGCCAGTGCCTGGTCCAGATCTGCTATGATATCTTCCACATCCTCGATGCCGATTGAGAGCCTGATGAAGTCCGGCGTCACTCCAGTGGCTGCCTGCTCCTCAGGAGTGAGCTGCTGGTGGGTGGTGGATGCCGGGTGGATGACCAGGGACTTTGAGTCTCCGATGTTTGCCAGGTGAGAGAGAAGCTGTGCCGACTCTATGAACTTCTTTCCAGCGGGCAGTCCGCCCTTTATGCCAAAGCCAATAAGTGCTCCATAGCCTCCATTCAGGTATTTTTTGGCCAGTGCATGGCTGGGATGGCTTTCCAGGCCGGGATAATTAACCCATGCCACTGCAGGATGATCTTTCAGGTGCTCAGCTACAGCCAGCGCATTTTCCGAGTGCCTTTCCATCCTCACTCCCAGGGTCTCCAGGCCCTGCAGGAATAAGAATGAATTAAACGGGCTCAATGCCGGACCCAGATCTCTGAGGAGCTGCACCCTGATCTTGAATATGAAGGCCACGTTTCCAAGGCCCGGAAAGTTCCCAAAGGCATCCCAGTACTTCAGGCCGTGATAGCTTGGGTCGGGCTCAGTGAACTCCGGGAACTTGCCCTTGGACCAATCGAACTTTCCTGAGTCAACGATCACTCCGCCGATAGAGTTGCCGTGCCCGTCTATGAACTTGGTGGCAGATTCGGCGATGATGTCTGCACCATGGTCTAGAGGCCTAGCCAGACCTACAGCAGACGTGTTGTCTATGACCAGAGGAATTCCTGCATCATGCGCAATCTTGGATAGCGCATCGAAGTCTGGAACGTCCAGCTTTGGGTTGCCCAGCGTCTCAGCATAAATGGCCTTGGTCTTGGGCGTGATGGCATTCCTGAACTCCTCTGGCCTCGTCGAGTCTACGAACTTGACAGTTCTTCCAAGCTTCGGGAATGTATAGTGGAACAGCTCGTAAGTTCCTCCATAGAGGTTGTTGGCTGAGACTATCTCGTCTCCCACCAGGCTGATCCCCATGAGTGACAATGATATGGCTGCCTGGCCTGATGCAACGGCCAAAGCTCCGGTCCCGCCCTCAATGGCTGCAATGCGCCTCTCAAAGGCGTCATTGGTGGGGTTCATGAGCCTGGTGTATATATTGCCCAGCTCTTTTAGCGCAAACAAGTTCGCCGCATGCTCTGTGCTCTTAAAGACGTACGAGGAGGTCTGGTATATGGGAACAGCCCTAGATCCAGTTGCAGGATCTGGACTCTCCTGGCCGGCATGTACAGCCAGCGTGCTTAAGCCGAATTTCCTATCGCTCATTTGGTTATTCTCCTGCCTTATCATTCAACTTATTATCATTCTAGATCTGCAATTCTCATGTATCTTCCAAATTTGCAGCTCTCGCTCTTGCTTTTGATGCGATCACCCGGCAGCCGCCAGGTCCCGGAATCAGACCCAAGTGGCATTGCCCTTTGGGCAACTACGGCTGCCGCCATGCATTCGCATCAAAGTTAACGCATGTGAATAGGGCAACTCGATTGCTCCACATATAAATATGCTCATTTGGGCAATTTGAGCATTTGAGGCTAATTTTGCCTCAATCCGAACCTAAATAGCCGCACTAAAGCGTACTGACGATGCAAAGAGGCATGAGATGAGCGATGCTGAAAAGGCACCCAAGATCGACTATACAGCCCCTGCACCTGGATCTGCAGAGAGCGACGGTCAGATATATCCTGCCTGCCGGGCATGCAGGCAGCAGGCGGCCGGGATTGATGGGTGAACCAATGGCGGAAGTGCTCAATTTGAGCGGCGTGGTCTGCCCATATAACTTCGTCAGGACCAAGCTCAAGCTGGAGGAGATTGGACGCGGGAGGGAGCTCTTAATAATCTTAGATGATCCCTCATCAGCCGCAAACGTCTCCCGCAGCCTGGAAAATGAAGGGCACAATGTGAAATTCATAAAACACTCCTCAGAAGAGTTATGGGAGATACTGGTCGAGAAGGCATAGATAAGTTTGGATTCAGGCCTATTATTGCCACAGATGGAGAGGACCAGAGCATTATGCTATACATGCAGGCTGAGCTCATAGTTTCCGAGGTTTGGGTGGTGGGAGAGACTGAGATTACAGATCGTAGCTGCACTTCTGGGGCTCTTCATGATGACTAGCTTGGGGTTATGTTTGTCAGAAGGAGCAATATGGGCCATGCCCCAGCAGACAGAGTGCGAGCATTTCGGAAGCTCGACATGCACCATGAACGGGTATGACTGCTGCCTGACCGAGACCAACAAAGCTTCGATCAGGACTCCAGGAAGGGTACCGATATCAGATTCACGAAGCATTATCCTTCTATGTCAAGTTTGGAATGATGAGGCCCTTTTGTAGGCGGTCTTGAGAATTGCCACGCAAATGTCTTTCGGATCAAAAGCAGCATCATGCTGTTTGTTCCAGAAGGATGCTGCAAAATTTGCCGCAATGTAAATCTTTATTGAACTGCTTCTTGTAAGTGAAGGGAGAAGCTAGTGCATGGAGACAGAGCTTGATTGAAGCCATGCTCGTCGGACTGAAGCTGCCTCAAACAAGGCCTGCGTCATGGCTGGTCATTTTTCAGCAGAGAGACAATTCCATGCACGATTCCGTACCTGAGATTGATAACCTATGAAAGCGATTATACTTCTTTCTGGAGGGCTGGACAGCACCATAGCTGCAGAGCTCATGAGCCGGGAAGGCCTGGAGCTCTTTGCCGTGAACTTCAAGACGCCATTTTGCCTCTGCGATCGCAGGTCAGCCGGCCTGGGATGCGGAACCCATGCAAAAAGGGTTGCAGATTCTCTGGGCATTGAGCTGAGGATGATCAATGCCGCCAAGGACTTTTTGGAGGTACTTAAGGAGCCCGAGCACGGCTATGGGGCCAACATCAACCCCTGCATAGACTGCAGGATACTCTTCTTCAAAAAGAGCAAGGAGCTGATGGATGAGGTTGGAGCGTCATTCATCATCACAGGCGAGGTATTGGGCCAGAGGCCCATGAGCCAGTTTAGGAGGCAGATGGATCTCATTGAGAAAGAGGCAGGACTTATTGGGCTCGTTGTCCGGCCGCTGTCGGCAAAGCTGCTGCCGGCCACAATTCCAGAGAAGATGGGCTGGATCAGCCGGGATCGATTGCTCGACATTGAAGGCCGTTCCAGGAAGCCTCAGATAGCTCTGGCAAAAGACCTGGGGATGAATGACTATCCATGTGCTGCAGGAGGCTGCCTATTGACCGATCCTGCATTTGCCAGGAGAGTGAGAGATCTGATAAATCACGACGAGCTCGACCTGAACAATGTAGAGCTCTTAAAGTTCGGAAGATACTTCAGGCTCTCAAGCGATGCAAAGCTGATCGTAGGCAGAGATGAAAATGAGAATGAAAGGCTGAGCATTTTAGCGAGAGAAGGTGATTATCTATTCGAACCAGTCTCTATCAAAGGGCCAATCGCAGTTGGTCGGGGTGTGTTCAAGCCAGAACTGATAGTTGCCGCCTGCAGAATTGTGGCACGCTACTGCGACCATGAAGGCGAGTCTCAGGCTGAGATCACATACAAAAGGCCTCTTGAGATTGGGGAAAGATCGATTAGAACCAGCTTTATGGATGAAGCAGAGCTCGCCAAACTCAGGGTCTGAATCAAAGTCAATCTAGCTCTATCAGGTCTGGCACTCCTCTGAGGGTTGATATCAAAAATTCATCATCCTCGTGCCTGCCGTCCAGCTCCCTGAATATGCGGATGATGATCCCCCCCATCACCTCGCCGTCCAGGTGATGGTCATCCGCTTTGGGGAGTACCATCAATATCATCTCAGTGGGCATTGTTCCTTGAAGAGGTGGGAGGATGTATCGCAGGCCCTTAAGCTCTTTCATCCCAAGGCGTTTATAAAATTCCACTCTTCTAATCATTGTCTCATCTGAGCTGATATATGGATTCTCGACCTGTATCAGGAAGTAATCGAATTCCAGTCCATCAACTGCACTGAAAATGCCATCCAGGAACTGCTTGCCAATGCCTTTTCCTCTATATTTCTCGGCAGTGGCCAGATAATCTCCAAGCACGAATGGCGTTCCCTCTATAGGATACAGCAAGGCTATGAATGCCGCCTTGCTGTCCACGAGGCCAACTATTAGACGGATTTTGCCGCTCTTGAGCATCGCCCCTATCGATGCCACGGTCCGACGCTCATTCTCTGGAAAAGAGGCGATGTAGATCTTCATGGCCTCTTTGAACTCATCTGCGGATGGGTCCCTGACCTCAGAGAACGTGACCTCAGAGAAATTCATTTCAGGGCTCATACTGGCTGATTTTCCCAGGGATATGACTCAGTAATTAAAGCAGCAATCCCTCGCATGCTCCATAGATGTAATTCTTCTGCTCAACATCTCTTATCACGGGCTGGTCGCCGCAGACTTTGCAGCTGTGGTCTCGCTCAGCTCTGATCTCGTAGAAGCTCATGTCCAGGGCATTGTAGCATAAGACCCTGCCGACCAGCAGGTTTCCAATCCCCAGCAGGAACTTCAATGCCTCAGAGGCCTGGATGGTGCCAACAGTCCCGGGAAGAACTCCAAAGACTCCCGCCTCCTGACAGCCCGGAACCACTCCTGGAGGCGGCGGCTTCTTGAAGATACAGCGGTAGCATGGGCCCCGTCCCGGGACGATGGTCGTGACATAGCCCTCGTACATCAGTATGCTGC
>DATMZB010000241.1:0-5371 GCA_035560655.1 Methanotrichaceae archaeon
GCTCAAAGAGCCTTTTTATAACTGCAACATTGATGAATGGCAGATCACAGCCGATCGCCACAGCATACTCGCCCCTGGCAGCACCCATGCCGGCCTTGAGCCCAGCCACAGGACCAAAACCCGAGACCTCATCGCATGCGATCCTGGCTTCCGGCACCAGAATCTTCAAGCGATCTGCCTGCTCAGCACTCCTGGACACGATCACTATCTCATCGCATACGTTGGAAAGCTTCTCTGCAGACCACTGTATGAGCGGTCGGCCCTCGAACTCAATGAGCGACTTCTCATGGCCAAGGCGGCTTCCAATGCCGCCAGCCAGCATCACTGCTGAGCGCATAGCTTCCATCCGCTCTTCTGGCAGTCCTCCTCTAAAGCCCTGATCAGGGCAGACTCGGGATCGGGGTAGATGGCCCTGGTGGATAGAACAGAGAAATCGGCGCTCACTGAGGCCGTTCTGCGGCTTGCCTCTTCAAAGACGGCCCTGAAAAGCCCCTCATCGATCCTGCCCTTGGCATTCTGCACGAGATCGGCAGCGATCTTCTTGGTTATCACATTCCCCAGCACCAGGACTGTCGACCTGCCAGTGCCTGATATCTTGGCTTGGCCGTCTGCGACATCGACCATGACATAGGCCCCAGGCAGAGTGTATATCCTCCGACTCCTGGTGTGCTCTGCAGATGACTCCGTCACCTCGCCCACAAGGATATCGTTCCGCCTCCAGACCTTGTCCTTGCCGTCTGAGACCTGAATCGAGGAGCACGTCTCCCTGGCACGGCTCTTCAGCTCATCATCCGTCCTGATCTTGCCCGAGTAGAGCTCATCTTCCAGCGCCGGGCACTTGCCAAAGAAGTCTATAGACCTGCGATCGCCGCCAATTATTGCTTCCTTGCTGCCTGTGAATGCCAGGACCAGGGACAAGGGCTCATGCCCTCCTGGACTGGTCCTCAGCAGCCTGCACTGTCTGGATCATGAGCATGGCCACTGTCAGAGGTCCCACACCGCCGGGGACTGGAGTGATGGCTGCAGCCTTCTCCTTGACTGCATCAAAATCCACATCTCCAACGGTCTTGTCCCCGACCTTGTTTATGCCCACATCGAAGATATAGGCCCCCTGTCGCACCATATCGGCCTTTATGAGTCCCGGGACTCCAGCAGCCACAACCAGTATCTCGGCATCCCTGGTGTGGCTTGCCAGGTCCTTGGTGAAGACGTGGCAGACCTGGACTGTGGCGTTCCTGTTCATCATCATTGCAGCCAGAGGCTTTCCAACCACATTGCTGTGGCCAACGATGACGGCTTCAGCGCCTTCCAATTTGACTCCAAGCTTCTCTAAAGCATAGATTATGCCCTTGGGAGTGCATGGAACAAGCTTCTCTGCGCCCATAAGGAGCGCACCCATGTTGCAGGGATGAAAGCCGTCCACATCCTTCTCAGGAGCTATTGCCATCATGGCGGCTCTTGGGTCAAGGTGCTTTGACATGGGGAGCTGCAGGAGTATGCCGTTTACATCCTTCCTCCCATTCAGCTCCCTTATCTTCTCAATGAGTTGAGCCTCAGTGGTATCTTCAGGCAGGACCAGGTTCTCTGACCGTATACCCACCCTTGAGCAGGCAGAGTGCTTTATTCGGATATACATCTGTGAGGCTGGATTGGCTCCAACCAGTATGGTTACCAGCCCCGGCACAATGCCCCGTGCAGCCAGCTCCTCTGCTCGGGCCCTGGTCTCTGCCTCCATCTCAGAGGCAATTGCCTTTCCATCTATTATCATTGCAGATCAGGGTATAGCGGGAACTGGTTGCAGAGGTCCAGGACCTGAGACCTTACGGACTTGATGGTCGTCTCGTTCTTGATGTCCCGGAGAACTGTTGTGATCATGTCGGCTATCTGAACCATCTCTTTCTCCTTCATGCCGCGTGTGGTCACGGCTGGAGTGCCGATCCTTATGCCGCTTGTGATGAATGGAGTGCTCGGATCGAAGGGTATCATGTTCTTGTTCAGAGTGATGCCGGCCCTCTCCAGGGTCTCATCTGCATCCTTTCCAGTGATGCCCTCCTTGATCAGCTTGACCAGCATCAGGTGGTTGTCTGTACCGCCTGACACCAGATTGAAGTCCTGCTCAATCAGCCTTGTTGCGAGTGTCTGGGCGTTCTTGACCACCTGGAACTGGTAGTCTCTGAACTCCTGGGTCAGTGCCTCCTTGAAGGCCACGGCCTTGGCTGCAATGGCGTGCATGAACGGCCCGCCCTGGGTTCCGGGGAAGACGTTTCTATCCACTGCCTGGGCCAGCTCCTGCTTGCACATTATTATGGCTCCCCTGGGACCGCGGAGCGTCTTGTGGGTGGTTGTGGTGACGATATCGGAGTACGGTACAGGAGACGGGTGAGCGCCCGCAGCTATCAGGCCCGCTATGTGAGCCACATCGGCCATGACCAGGGCTCCGACCTCATCTGCTATCTCGCGAACGACCTTGAAGTCTATCAGCCTGGGATAGGCAGAAGCGCCCACAACTATCAGCTTGGGCTTATTCTTCCTGGCAATATCCAGCATCTCTGAGTAGTCCAGCCTCTCTGTCTCCTTTGAGACGCCGTACTGTACTATCTTGTACATCTTGCCAGAGAAGTTTATGGGGCTGCCATGAGAGAGGTGGCCGCCGTGGCTGAGGTTCATGCCCATTATTATATCGCCTGGCTTGAGAACTGCGAAGTAGGCTGCCATGTTGGCCTGGGTGCCGCTGTGGGGCTGGACGTTGACGTGCTCGGCTCCAAAGATCTCCTTGCACCTCTCCACGGCCAGGCACTCTGCTATATCTACGCAGGACGTGCCGCGGTAGTACCGCCGGCCTGGATAGCCTTCAGCGTACTTATTGGTCATGACCGAGCCTTGGGCTTCCATGACCGCACGACTCGCGAAGTTCTCTGAGGCTATCAGTATGAGATTATTCCGCTGCCGCTCGAGCTCTGCGCTCAGGGCTGCTGCGACTTCTGGATCAACAGAACTTATATGGTCCAATTAAATCACCGGTATGAACTTGCAGGGTTGGTTGTCTTGTAATCAGGAGAGCAAAATAGCTTATGGTATTGGCTGCATTATTGGCCGTATGGCCGGCGCGGCCGGCCAGCATCCCACAACCCTTTTTTAGAATATGTCTCAAGACATAATGATGCTCAATCGTGCCAGGATAATAGCCGATTTTCAGTTCGGCCTGGGAGCGGGAGCCGCTCTTGTGCCGGATGATGCCACATTCAAGCTCTCAAGCACAGGTCGTCTGAGGTACCTTTACTCAGGCAGCGAGCGCATTGCCACCTTGAGGGCTAGTGATAACCTTCTGACGCTGTCCATGCTGGGAGCGCAGCGTTTGCACTCGTTCTTCCCATCGCCAAGTCTCAGAGTAGTCGTATCTAAGGACGTGGCTCCATTCATAGCCAAAGGTGGAAATGTCTTTGCCAAGCACGTTCTTAAGGCAGATCCTCAGATCCGCGCAGGCGAAGAGGTCCTGGTGGTGGACGACCAGGACCGGCTCATAGCCACAGGAAAGGCTGCCCTCTCACCTGAGGAGATGCAGCAGATCAAGCGCGGTGCAGCTGTTATCACCAGGAGAGCAGCCGAGCATTGAAACCTGAGGATCTCCTGGCATCATGCTCAATCCCTTTCTGCAGCAGCCACTACACTACTGCCTGCCAAGTGCAGAAATAGACCTGAACCTCTCGACTGCCTCGCCTATGGACTGGATGAGGTACTCCACCTCCTCCATGGTGTTCTCTCTTCCAAGCGTGACTCTAAGCGAGCCGTGACACTCTTCAGGTGCCAGGCCCAGTGACGTGAGGACGTGGCTTGGCTCAAGCTTCTTGGATGAGCACGCCGATCCGGTAGAGACCTCAATCCCTTTGAAGTCCAGAAACAGCAGCATCGACTCGCCCTCGACGTATCTGAACCCGAAGTTGGCATTGGATGGCAGCCTCTTCTCCATGGATCCGTTCACCCAGCTGTTGCTCACCTTCTCGAGCACGGACTTGACCAGGTGATCCCGCAGGCCAGTCAGCCTCTTTGCTTCTTCAGTCATGGCCTTTTGAGAGATCTCTGCAGCCTTGGCAAGGCCAACAATGCCCGGTATGTTCTCTGTTCCCGACCGCAGGTTCCTCTCGTGCCCGCCTCCCTGGATGATGGACTCAAGCCTGGTGCCCTTGCGGATATACAGGGCGCCCACGCCTTTGGGACCATACAGCTTATGGGAGGAGAGGGCGAGCAGGTCGACTCCCAGGTCATCGACCCCGGTTGGAATCTTTCCTACTGACTGGACTGCATCGGTATGGAAGTAGATATCTTTCTCAGCAGCAATCTTCCCTATCTCCTCCAGGGGCTGAATGGTGCCTATCTCGTTGTTGGCGTGCATCACAGATATCAGGATGGTGTCTTCGCGTATGGCCGACTTAAGGGTATCCGGCTCAACAAAGCCTCCCTTGTTCACTGGCAGGTAGGTGACCTCAAACCCCTGGGACTGAAGCTTCCGGCAGGTCTCAAGCACTGCAGGGTGCTCAATGGATGAGGTGATGATGTGCTTTCCCTTCTCTTTATTCCTGTATGCTACTCCCTTCAGTGCCAGGTTGTCTGACTCGGTTCCTCCGCTTGTGAAGATGATCTCCTCAGGCTGTGCTCCCAAGATGCCGGCCACCTTGGCACGGCTCTCCTCTAAAGCCTCCTTTGCTTCAAGACCCAAGCCATACAGGCTGGAGGCGTTGCCGAACTTCTCTCTGAAGTATGGCAGCATGGCTTCCAGGACCTCGGGCGCCACGGGCGTAGTGGCAGAATGGTCCATGTAGATCCTTTTCATCCGCTCTAAATGTGAGATGATGCGATAAATAAATGATGAGCCGTGGCTGAGGCACCGCATGAGATAAAATTTAAGTAGAGCGCTATCCGAGGCTATTACATGAATATATCGATTCCACTATTCTCGATGCCCCTGCTCTTCTCTGCATTTCTCGTAGCTTTGGGACTTGCCGTCACTCCCATGTCCGCGAGGCTTGGGGTCATAGGCATTGGGGCAGGAAGCATCATCGCCGGCGCGGTGGCGATCACAAGCATACCAAATGGCATGGGGCCTCAAGGCCTGGTCCTGTTTGGAGCCACGGCCATTGTGGGGCTCTGGATGGTATCTGTGGGGCTAAAAAAGCAGCCTCAGAAGAAAAGCTGATAATTGATCGTTGCGGTAAGGTTTATATGGGTGATCTGCGTCGTAGAGTGCGCAGCGGGGCCATAGGGTAGCCTGGTATCCTTTCAGACTGGGGGTCTGAAGACCGGCGTTCGAATCGCCGTGGCCCCACCACTTATTACATGAAAATTGTTTTTGCCAAGTAGATGCTTCGTACTATTA
>DATMZB010000242.1:0-5091 GCA_035560655.1 Methanotrichaceae archaeon
GAGGAATGAAAAAGGAACCTATAAAGCCGGCATTACAGATCAGGCCTGCTTATAGTTCAAACTACTGCCTTTGAGCTTTGGCAGCTTATCATCTCTGGAACTCCGCAGCCTTTGGCACAATATAGCATGTGCAATCAAATATTCCCCTAGTGCTGGCTCCATGCCCCCTCTGGTCGTGGATATCCATGCTGCTCCAGCCGCCGCTGCAACAGGGCAGCCATTCATTGCTCACGGCAGTCATATTGAGGAAATTATCCTGGGACATGTTCTTGGTGATGGAGAAGGCTCCCGAATAGTCCTCATCTATCAGCGCCGTAGCGAATGGGTGCTTTGGCATTCCATTGAATGAGAGCACTCCAAGGGAGATCGCCCCAATGTGCGCCATTCCACTGAACTCCGAATCCAGCTTCAGGCCGATATGGCCGTGATTCTCCAAGAACCGATCCTCATCAGGTATATCGATTAAAAAGGCGTTCCAGTAGAGGCTGGTGTTCACGTTTTTCTTGAGCTTATCAGCGTAGATGAACCTGGCATCCATAGATGATTCCAGACCATAGTTCTCGACCCAGGTGAGCTCTCCTAATTTAGAGTTGAAGGGGACTATGCCAGTGCTGCCTTTGAAGTCGAACTTGGCCCCTGAATAAGCTGCATCTACGCTCTCATCGGACTGGATCGTCTGTCCAGCTCTATAGCCCTCAGAGCCCCATTTTAACGCAGTGACGAAGAATTCGGTGGCCATTTTTGTAGTAGATTGGTATACATAGCTGCCACTTCCATGACTCAGGCTCCCGAGCCTTATGTTGCCTGTAGTTATATTCTGGTAGGTGTTGTAAAAGCCAGTGCCTCTGATCGCCTGATCTGAGGTGAAAGATATCCTATTAGATGTCGTGTCTTCCGCCCATGTTGTGACGTTATTTAGATAAGGAATAGCGCCTGCTATTACAGCATTTGTCATAAAAGCTGCCAGTACGCATAATGCAGCTAGCTTGCTCCTCACTTTTGTCCCTCCTGATGCCCTCAATGCCATCCCCTATAGGATAGCAAATCCATTATATTTGGCAGATCCAGATAAGTGGCTGCCCATCTTCCTGATCAAACCTCCGAGATCCCAAATTTTGATCAAAGATTTGAACTCCCTTCATCTCACACCGAGGCTTTTTAAGATGGACGAATTTCGGAGCACTTCTTGCAGTTTCAGGGCGGTCTAATGCCATAGATGCACTGCAAATCCAAGCCATAAGCCTGGTGGAATGCTGGGTCTCTTGGCGTTTGCCATATGAGTATATCAATATGTCGGATTTCAAAAGATGCATATATTATAGTTGATAGGCGATTTATTTACACAGACATCAATTAGCGCCATTGGAGACGACATTGTGATAATGTTTCGCAAGATCCTGATTCGAGCAGATCTCTTCAGCAGAGATCTATTTTGATCACCGGGCGGATATGCCCTGCAGCATGGATGATAGCAATGAGCTAATAGAGTCCATCATTGAGATATTGGATGAAGCTCTGCCAAGGCGCTCACCATTGACAGATTATTTATGTGGTGACCGAGCTCCTGGCACATATGAGCGGCATGAAGAGCAATACAGCAGATCCCCTCTTCAAAGAGATAGAGCTGATGTACAAGGAGGCCGACCCTGCACATGATTTCTCCCATATCATGAGAGTATATAACAACTGCCAGTTTATCGGAGAGAGGGAGGGCGCCGATATGCAAGTCCTCCTCATGGCAGCCCTTCTACATGATATAGGGTCAGAGCGCAAATCCTCAGAGCACCCTGAAGAATCAAATGCCATACGCCTTGGCATGGCCGAGGATTTTCTAAAGAATAAGGGCATTCCAGAGAAGATGATGAGTGAAATTCTCTACGCCGTGGACGTCCACCGCTTTTCTAAAGGCATTATGCCCACTACTCTGGAGGCAAAGGTCCTGCAGGACGCAGACAGGCTGGATGCAATTGGAGCCATTGGGATCGCCAGGGCATTTTCAGTTGGAGGGGCGCTTGGAAGGGGTCTTTACGATCCGGAGGGCCCGTTTTGCAGGTCCAGGTCCCCTGATGATAAAATCTGGACCCTGGACCATTTCTTCACAAAGCTGTTGAAGCTTGAACCTGGCATGCATACAGAGACCGCCAGGGCCATGGCTATGAGAAGGCATGCTTTTTTAAAAGAATACCTGCAGGAGCTCGAAAACGAGATCAGGGATGAGATAGATGGCTGATGCTTATGATTGTGAGGTTGTCCTGACCCCCAGGTCTGAGATCGATTTTAGGACCAAGAGGCTTCAGGATCAGATGGAGGATATGGCAGGAGCGATCCTGTTTGGGTCTGTTAATACCTGCTATTTCTCAGGCACTGCACAGGAGGGGCTGGTATACATTCCAAGGGACGGCGAGCCTGTGGTGATGATAAGAAAGAGCCTGGAAAGGGCCATGGCGGAGTCACCCCTCGATGTAAGACCACTTGGAAGCCTCAAGGCGATCAAATCCGAGCTTGGCATAGGGCCCGGATCAGTCATCGGGCTGGAGCTGGATATTCTACCCTATAACAACTATGCCAGGGTAGCCAGGGCCCTGGGAGATGCCAGGCTCGTCGACGTCTCTGAGAGGATCAAGCACATGCGGTCCATCAAGTCTGAGCACGAGATCGGATTCATGAAGGAAGCGGCCAGGATACTTGATGCCGGCATTGCGTCAGTTCAGGACAATCTCTCAGAGGGGATGAGGGAGATTGAGCTTGCTAGCAAGGTTGAAGCTGAGATGAGGGCTCTTGGGCACCAGGGAATGATCCGGTTCAGGAGGTTCAACCACATTCTCCCCATGGGCCACCTCATGTCGGGCTCGAACGCTGCCATCCCGAGCTATGTGGCATCGCCTACAGGTGGGTGCGGCGTGTCCCTGTACCACCCCCAGGGGCCGGGGTTTAGAAAGATTAAGAGGAACGAGCCTGTTCTTGTGGACTTCGGCGGAGTATACAATGGATACACCGCAGATGAGACCAGGATCTTCTCCCTTGGAGGGCTGCCAGCAGAGCTGGAAGATGCACACCTGGCCGCACTGGAGATTGAGGATGCAGTGGCCAGAGCGCTAACTCCTGGAAAGACCGGGCAGGAGATATTCGATCTCTCTGAGGCAATGGGCGAGCGGCTGGGCTACCAGGACCGGCTCGGAGGACCTGCAGGAAGCAAATGCGGATTTGTGGGACACGGGGTTGGCCTGGAGATAGATGAGTACCCGGTGCTGGGACCTGTTGACCACAGGATCGAGGCCAATATGACCATAGCCGTTGAGCCCAAGATGATTTATCCGGGCACTGGAGTGGTGGGAATAGAAGACACTTTCCTGACCACAAATGACGGTAGCCAGAGGTTGACAAAGCTTCCACAGGAGATAATAAGGCTGTAGAACTGGATAATATAGGATTTCCATCAGAACGATGTCATAAAATGGGGTTGCCCGGAGCATGCCCTGCATTCATTTGATGCAGCCATATGCTCCGGAGCCGATAGCATTTTTAGGCCGGGTTCCTGTGACCTACTCCTGCCAATAAATTGGCGGGCATCTGTCTTATGCGCTCACCCGGTTCTCCGCCAGGTTCATCCGCACTTTTAGCCAGTCATCTCGGCATCGAAGAGCTATTTCGTGTCCTGCATTCAGGTCGGCATCATACTTCAATCCGCAGCAATGGCATAGGATATAGGATGAGCCATCTAGCCACTTCCTTTCAACAAGCCTTGATCCGCAGACATGACAGGTCTTAGAGGTATATCTTTCATCAATGAGCAAGGTTTGATAACCCATTTCAGCTCTCTTCAGAGCGATATATTGTCTTTGCCTGCTATAGCTCCAAATGCCAACTCTCTTCCTTAGACCAGGCTTACCATTGCCTCTGATATTGGTCTGATGGAACCGGGCGTTTCCAATAGCCAGGTAATAGCCTTCGGTAAGCTGGGCTACGTGGTTAGCCAGACACCAATCATGATATATGGCTACATTGGATCTCTTGTGTCGAAGCTGTTTCAGCTTTCGGCCATTTCGAGCGTGCTGCACTGAAGCTATGATGGAATCATACTTATCGATTAGGTTGCGCTTATCGGTTTCATAAAATAGCTCTTCATGAGGCATATCCCCGTTTAGCAATACGATTGCTAGGGTTCTGTTCAGACCCTGGTCTATGCCTCCGACAGAACTTGTCTCAATCTCTGGGGTCTCCCTTGATATGGAGATGTGAGCGTAATATTTTTTACCATGTTTGACTATCTCGAAGTCATCAATCTCTGAGCCTTCGAGCTGCTTGAGATGATAGTGAGATGGATTTAAAGGAACATCCATCGGCCTGTTCTTTTCGAGCGTGGATACATGCATCCATAGAACGAAGGAGTTATTGCCATATTCTATTCTGCCGGTTCTATAGTCAATCCTGCATGGAGTCTTTTTCTGGAAATCGGGGGCAGATGGTTCTCTATTGATGAGCTTAGCGAGGGACTTCTCGGCTTTTTCTCTTGCCTTATCATCCTCTGCTGAGTCTACACGTTCTTTGGTATGTTCAAGCCGTCTTTCCCAGTCTGCATGAAGCTTCTTGTAGGATTTCCAGGACCAGATCACTTTATCCACACACTGATCCACAAATCCTGAAGATATGCCCGTCTTCAGCCCAATATGGCTCTCCTTTGCCAATCCTCGGACCGTTTTTCTATCAAGCTCAGTGTCATCAGAGATGAGTGATGAGATAAGGGTGATGCAATAAGTAACCCTGGCCGTAAGACTATCCAACTTGTCAAGTTTCGCCTTCGTGGTGGCATAATGGATCGGTATCTTAAGGCATTTGGTTACTATCATTTTCTTTCCACTATCCTCTTGACTTCATCTCGGATCTTAGATGGCACATCATCGTACTCAGTGCCAATGAACAGGTCCGCAAGTTTTTGATCAGTGCCTGAATCCGAGTTAGATAATTCTTCCATCTCGTGCAGCCGAGCCCTCACGGCATTGACGTTGATTTCGACATCTGTCAGAGGGGGGTAGTTTTTGTTTATTACATCTGAAACCTTTGAGGTGTTCCATAGATAGAATGGTGTTCCGT
>DATMZB010000243.1:0-9134 GCA_035560655.1 Methanotrichaceae archaeon
GATAATAAGACTTTGACCAATGTAACTCTTTCCAACGAAACTTCGATCAACGAGACCCTAGCTAACGAGACTCTAACCAATGAGACTCAGGCAAATACAACTCTCGCTAACGTAACTCTGGCCAATCAGACCATATCCAACCAAACTCTGGCAAATGCAGATTTATCAAGCGAGACTTTAGCTGGCGAGGCTCTGACTAATGAGACTCAAGCTATCGAGACTCTGGCTAATGAGACTTTAGCTAATCAGACCTTAGCTAATGAGATTCCGGCAAACATAACATTAGCTAACGTAACTTCATCTAATCAGACCCTGGCCAATCAAACTCTGGCTAACCCAGATTTATCTAATGAAGGTTTAGCTAATGAAACTCAGACCAGTGAGACTCTGGCAGACGCAACTTTAGATAATGCGACTTTGGCCAATCAGACTCTGACTAATGCAGCTTTATCTAGCGAGGCGTTAGCTAACAAGACTCTGACTAATGAGACTCAGGCTAACAAAACTTTAGCTAATCAGACATCATCTAATGAGACTCCGGAAAACGTAACTCTTGCAAACATAACTCCGGCCAATCAGACCATATCCAATCAGACTGTGGCTAATCAAACTTTTTCTAATGAGACTTTAACTGATGAAACTTTAACTAATGTGATTCAGGCGAATGCAACTTTAACTGACGTGGCTTTGGACAATCAGACTCTATCTAATGCAGCTTTATTTAACGAAACGTCAGCTAACGAGACTTTAGCCAATGGGACTCTAATTAACAGGACATTAGTCAACGAAACACTGGCTAACCCGACTCCATCCAACGAGACGCTGCTGAATGAAACTCAGACTAATGAGTCCCAGTCAAATAAGACGCCAGCTAGCGAAAGTGGGACCGCCGCATCTCTGTCAAATGAGACACAGGCCAGTGAGACCCCTTCAAATATAGCCCCTCAAGTTGAAAACACAGATACAACTGCTACAAGTGTGACTCAGACCCGGGAGTCCAGTTCAGATGGGGGCGGCATGATGGCCTGGCAATTAAAACCCGATCTTGTGCCCTATACCAACGAAGATAGCGGCCTTAGCATCGGCTACCCGAGCGACTGGTCTGCTGAGAAAAGGACCATCATGGGCCTAAACGCAGATGCCTTCCTGGCCCCGAATAATGGGGGACCTGGCGCATTCAGGAATAATGTAAACATCATAGTCCAGGATCTTCCAGGTCAAATGACCCTGGATGAGTATGTTGATCAGTCCGAAAGCCAGATCACTCAGTTCATGGCAGGATCCAAGATAGTATCCCTGAAGGATTCAGTTCTGGGGGGCAATCCTGCCAAGGAGCTGACCTATACCGCAAGCCAGGGCGGGTATGATCTTGAACTGATGCAGATATATGCAATCAAGGGCAATGAAGCTTATATCCTGACCTACACCGCTGACAAGGATCGATTCTCATCTGACCTGCCGTCAGTAAAAGAGATGGTGAACTCATTCAAGTTCCTTTAGTTCAGCATCCATATGGGACGAATCAGCGGGGAGTGTGATGCGAAGGCCTGATCTCAGGCCTTCCTTATTACCTATCCAATTTTATGCCTGCGATCATCCGAGTTTCATCTCATTTAGCACCAGGTCCAGCCTCTTGCCCACCTCTTCCCAGTTGATTATGTTCCAGAAAGCCTCAGTGAACTTTGGCCTCTCGTTTTTGTAGTCCAGATAGTAGGCATGCTCCCATACGTCCAGTATCAGCAGGATCTGGAATGTGGGGTAGACATTGACGTTATGTTTCTCTACCTGCATTATTATAGGCCTATTTGTCAGCTTGCAGAAGGTGAGAGCTGCCCAGCCAGAGCCCTCGGCGCTGTTGGCTGCCTGAGTGAACTCTTTCTTGAACCGATCAAAGCTCCCAAACTCGCCATTTATGACATCTGCCAATGCACCCTGGGGCTTTCCGCCACCGCCCTTTCCTGCAGGGGCCATGTTCTTCCAGAATAGGCTGTGGAGCTTATGACCGCCTATGTTGAAGGAGAGCTCCTTCAGTGTGGACTTCATATCCAGCTCGGCGTTGTCCTGCCGGGCTTTTTCAAGCTTCTGCAGTATGGCGTTGGCACCATTGACATAGGCTGCATGATGCTTGTCGTGATGAAGCCTGAGCTGCTCCTCAGATATGTATGGCGCAAGGGCGTTGTAGGCATACGGCAGCTCGGGCAGGGAGTATAGTTTCTTCTCAGCCAAACTTATCACCTCTCATAAAAACTGGTTATAGCTATCCCATGCATTCTATTTAGCTTTTAGCTTTTGTGCGAATTCAGCCCCATTTCATAATGGAGTGAGTATAGTAATTTACATACTCTCGCCAGATCAGGCATTAAATGCCATCATGGCCCGGATTCGCATAGATAAAAATTTTAGTCTACTTAATATCATCGCAGGCCTGCTTCAGACATTGTTAGCCGTCAGCTCTCAATGCACCTGCAACTATATGGGCCACACTGATGGCTTTTCCTGTGCCTGAGAGGTAATGGATGGGTGCTGAAGTCGCGGTCACATCTTTCTGTGATCTGCAATCTCTACCCTGGTGCAGGCCTTGCCAGTCTCCTCAGGAGCCTCGTCATAATATCTGCCGCAGTGAGGGCATATCATTCTTCGATTCCTCTTCCTATCCAGCTCCTCCACGAACCCCGAGGCGAAGATGCCTGTGGGCAGGGCAAATAATGCAATGCCAAGGAAGATCACAATCGAGCCTATCAGCTTGCCTATGGGGGTTATGGGGTATACATCCCCATAGCCTATGGTGGCCAGGGTGACTACTCCCCACCACATGGCTGCAGGAATGCTTGTGAACTTCTCAGGCTGTGCCTGATTCTCGGCCTGGTACATGAGGCTCGAGGCTATAACCAGCAGGACCACTATGGCAAATAAGGTAATAGTCAGGTCTTCTCTTTTGGATCTGAAGACGTTGGCGAAAGTGTTCAGAGAATCGGTATACCTGGCTATCTTCAGTATCCGAAAGACCCTGAATAGGCGCACTACCCTGATGAACCGCATCTCCGGAAGAATCAATGGCAGGTAGAAGGGCAGTATGGCTACCAGGTCTACTATGGCCATAGGAGTCAGGGCAAACCTGATCCTCCCTGTGAGGGGGTCTCTATACCTGGGATCGACAGAGCAGGTCCAGATCCGCAGGCAATACTCTATAGAGAAGATTGCCACTGAGAAGATATCGAAGATGTGAAAGGCCGTCTTATAGGGCAGGTAAAGCCAGGACACTGTCTCCAGAATCACAGCCACAACATTTAGCACTATCAAGGTCATGATGAAGGGGTCAAAGTACTTGCTATCCTTTCCACCGGGCTCCAGTATGCCGAAGATCACTTCCTTGATGCGGGCCATTTCACCTCAGTTTAGAGGCCATCCATAAATAAGCTCTCGTCCCGCTCTCCAGCCATCAAGGGCCTTCATCATATCGCTCAGCCTCCTCTTTTGCCTCTCTCTTCTGTTTTCCCTGGAGTTCCTCTACGAACCCCGAGGTCAGGATGCCTGTGGGCAGTGCGAACATTCCTACACCAAGGATAATTATGAACGACCCCACAAATTTTCCAAGCGGCGTTACCGGGTATACATTGGCCGAGCCAATGGTAGTCAGGGTGAGCACAGACCACCACATGGTTGCAGGAATGCTCGGGAAGTTCTGGGGCTGGGCAGAGTGTTCTAAGTAATATATCATGCTTGAGGAGATGACAAGAAAGAAGAGTATGGCCATGAAGGTCACAGCCAGCTCATACCTCTTGGATCGGATCACGTTTTCTATGGTCTGCAGAGACTCGGAGTATCTGGCCATCTTAAGCAGCCGGAAGATCCAGAATATTCGCGCTGCCCTCAGATACCGCAGATCTGGCAGGAAAATGGGCAGGATGTAGGGCAGTATGACTGCCAGATCAATCAAAGCCAGCGGCGTCAGAGCAAACCAGAGCCTTCCCCAGAGAGGCTGGCTGTACCTGGGGTCCAGGTCGGATACCCACAGCCTCAGCATATACTCCAGGATGAATATGGCTATGGAGGCGCTGGCGAAGTTCCTGAAGAGGAGCTTATGGGGGTTGTAGATGCCAGGCTCGGTCTCCAGTATCACTGCCAGGGCATTGAGGAGGATGAGGGCCACCAGCACGAAGTTCACGACATCGCCGAGACGATCGCCAGGGATATCCTCCTCCAGCACCTGATAGATCCGCCTCTTTAGCTCCCGGATCATTTGCGGTCAGAATGCCATATTGATATTTGATATATATGGACATGCCCTCTTCTATCATGCATGCTGCCTGCCTCCAGCTCCAAGTTTGTACTTGTGACATTGCAGGGAACATGCACCGGTCCCTGGAGATGGCCGTGGGGGCCATAGATCAGGGAGCAGAAATCCTGGCGTTCCCAGAGCTTTTCCTGACAGGATTCTGTTACCAGGACTTCGCACAGGACAGGACGCCATATCGCTCTCTGGACCCATTCAGAACCCTGGCCAGGGAGCATGGCTGCATAATCCTGGGCTCAATTATCAGCGGGCGGCATAACCTTGGATTCTGTCTAGGCCCTGAAAGTGAGGGGTTCTATGCCAAGGCCCATCCCTTCGGGGATGAGAAGGCCCACTTCGATGGCGGAGATTCCATAAGGCCCATACCCTCCAGCCAGGGCTCTGTAGGACTCGAGATATGCTACGACCTGCGCTTCCCTGAGGTTGCAAGGTCGCTTACATTGCAGGGCGCAGACTTCCTGGTCACTGTGGCCCAGTTTCCAGCCAAGAGAAAGAGCCACTGGCGGACACTGGCAATAGCAAGGGCCATGGAGAATCAGATACCTCACATAGCCTGCAACTGTGCTGGACCTGAGTGCTGCGGCACATCCATGATCATAGATGCCTGGGGCGAGGTCTTGGCTGAGGCCGGACCCGGAGAAGAGATCGTCCTTGGCGAGATAGACCTGGATAAGAGAGACCGAATCAGGCAGGAGATCAACTGTCTGGCAGACCGGCGGACGGATCTCTATTGAGGTGGCACCTTGAACACTCTCACGAGGAGCTTTCTGAAATCCAAGTTCAGGGAGTATTATCGTCATGCCACTCTGGCTGCGCCGCCGGGACTGGAGTCCAGGGAGTGGGGGTTCATACTCTTTGACGAGCCTGGCATGCGGCGCCACAAGTCATACTTCAGCCCTGGAGAGATGGCTGACTACATCCGGGGTCTGGTACCGGCACATGTCTACCACTCTGCAGCCTACTACGAGAGGCCGGGCGCCCCCACAATGAAGGAGAAGATCTGGAAGGGTGCAGACCTGATCTTCGACCTGGATGCAGATCACCTGAGGAAGGCTCCAAAATCTTACGGGGAGATGCTGGACCTGGTAAAGAAGGAGACACAAAAGCTGCTGGATTTTCTGCTCTCCGATTTTGGCTTCTCAGAGAGCAAAGTGAGCGTTGTCTTCTCTGGGGGCCGGGGATACCATATACACGTCCGTGACCCGCGGGTGATGAGCCTGACCAGCGATGAGCGCAGGGAGATGATAGATTACATGACCGGCAGGGGCCTGTCCATAGAGAGCTTCATAAAAAAGCTGTCCATAGAGGGCGACTGCGGTGTGGACATGGCATACCAGCTCCGGGCTCCTTCAGAGAACTCACCTGGCTGGGGTGGGAGAATTAATCGATCAATATTTGCCTTCGTATCCCACCTGCGCAGTCTTGACGAGGCCGAGGCGGTCAAGATGCTCACCTCTGCCAAGGGCATTGGGACCAAGAATGCCACCAGCTTCTACAGGAGCATCCAGGGCAGTGGAGTGCTTGAGGAGATCCGCAGAGGTAATTTGGACTTATTCAAGGGCAGCTCCGGGATATGGAACAAGCTGCTCAAGGATTACCTGGATGGTGAGGTGGTGAACATGGGATTCAACCTGGATGAGCAGAGGGGCGAGACAGATGAGCCGGTCACTGCAGACGTCAAGCGCCTCATCAGGTTCCCAACAAGCCTCCACGGCGGCTCGGGCTTTAGAGTCACTCCATTGACCATAGATGCCATGGAGGATTTCGATCCCCTCTTCGATGCAGTGGTCTTTGGGGACGAGGCGGTGCCCGTCCTGGTGGTCAAGCCCTGCAGCCTGGAGATGCGCGGCGAAAGCTTTGCCCTGGGGGAGGGTCCCTCTGAGCTGCCGGCATGTGCGGCGGTATTTCTCATGGCCAGGGGACTCGGTGAGCTGGGGAAAGCTTTAGAGGGATAAGGGCTCAGTTTAAAGCAAGATGTCTTCTTCAGTGCCTGGCGAGAACAATCTGGACCTGGCGAATGCACTCAGGGACGAGAGAAAGGTCGCCGAGCTGCAGCGCCTGGATAAGAGCTTCTACCAGAAGGTGGGCACTTATCTGGCTGGACTGGAGCTTGAGCTCTCCAGGATTGAGGACCCCTACTGCGTGGAGGCCCAGATAATCCAGGACACGCTCAAGAGCGACAGGAACAGCGTGAACAAGCTCATAGACCAGAGGATGAAGAAGATAGTCAGAAAGGTGATCAAGGCCGCCAGGTCTGCCTCCAAAGAGGAGTCCCTGGACTGCATGACCACCGAGGAGGGACTGATCTATCAGCAACTGCTAAAAGTCCTCCTCCAGGGCCGGGAAACCATTCTGGCCCACCTGGCCCGCACCGAAAGGCCTTTAACGGGCAAAAAAGATATAACTCAGGAATATGAAGTTGTGAGGTTGCTTGACAGCGTTCCGATCTTCATGGGAGTAAACGGGAGGCGTTACCTGCTCTCTGTGGATGATGTAGTGGCCCTCCCAGCTGTGCACGCAAAAAACCTTTGCACAAAGAAACTAGCGCATAAAGTAAAGATTAAGAGATGATATCAGTGAAGATGCCAAAACAACTCAATGCCCATTGCCCATTTTGCAATAAGCACACAGTTCAGACTGTGGAGAGAGTGAGGAAGGGCAGGGCCTCCTCTTTGACCCATATCGTTAGACAGCGTGAAATGAGAGCCAATGGTATAGGAAACCAGGGCAAGTTCTCCAAGGTTCCAGGTGGAGATAAGCCCACTAAGAGATTGAACCTGAGATACAGGTGTACTATATGCAAGAAGGCCCATAACCGTGCAGGGTGGCGGGCTGGCAAGTTCGACATAGTGGAGGGATAGAGTGGTATCCAAATTCATCAAGGTGAAGTGCGATGACTGCGGAAATGAGCAGGTCATCTTCGCCAATGCCTCAACCGTTGTAAAGTGCCTGGTCTGCGGAAGGACCCTGGCAGAGCCTACGGGCGGCAAGGCGACAATCAAGACAGCCATTGTAGAAGTGCTAGAGTGAGAGTGACTTAAAAATGGAGCGTGAGGGTTGGCCTGAGCTAGGTGACCTGGTAGTGTGCACAGTGACTCAGGTAGTGGACTTCGGCGCTTTCGTCACCCTGGACGAGTATGCAGGCAAGCAAGGGCTGATCCACATCTCCGAGGTAGCCAGCGGGTGGATAAAGTACATTCGCGACCACGTGCGCGAGGGCCAGAAGATAGTCTGCAAGGTGCTCAACGTTGACAGATCCCGGCACCACATAGACCTCTCTTTGAAGGATGTAAACGAGCACCAGAGAAGGGAGAAGATCCAGGAGTGGAAGGCTGATCAGAAGTCCTGGAAGTGGCTTGAGATGGCCTACAAGGACCGCCCCGAGGATCTGGTGCGGGTCAAGGATGCCCTGGTCAAGGCCTATAACAGTTTATACCTGGCATTTGAGGAGACTGCCATAAGCGGTGTCGAGGTTCTCTCTGAGGTGGGCCTCACTGAGGAGGACTTGAAGATCCTGGAGAAGCTTTCCAGGGAGAATGTGAAGATCCCCTCTGTGGAGATCAGCGGCTATGTGGACCTGACATCACCTGCAGCCGAAGGAATTGAGGTTATAAAGAAGGCTCTAAAGCAGGCTAAGAAGGTGAAGGACAAGGACGTCACCCTCAATATATCCTATGTGGGCGCACCCAGGTACCGCATACATGTGGTGGCTCCCGACTATAAGCATGCAGAGTCGGTTCTTCGCAAGTCTGCTCAGTCCGCCATAAAGTACATAGACCAGCACGGCGGCGAGGGCACTTTCCATAGAGAGGCATGAGATCGAAGATACTGAGGTGCAGGGATTGCGACCTGTACACTCTTAAAGAGGTCTGCCCTGGCTGCGGCGGACAGGCCATAACCACGAAGCCTGCCAGGTACTCTCCTGAAGATCCCTATGGCAGGTACAGGAGAGCTCTGGCCCAAGGAGAGGCTAGATGAAAGAGACTGTTGTTCGAAGGATTAAGGACGTACAGCTTAAGGATCCTGTACTGGTAGAGGGGTTGCCAGGAGTAGGCCACGTGGGAAAGCTGGTAGCGGAACACCTGGTAGAAGAGCTCAAGGCCGAGAAGATCATGGAGATCTACTCGCCTCATTTTCCGCCTCAGGTGATGGTGCTGGAGGACGGGACCATCAAGCAGGTGAGAAATGAGGTCTATGCCTATAAGGGCAAGGCTGAGGGCGAGCCTGATCTGCTTTTGCTCGTGGGAGACTACCAGAGCGCCACCAATGAGGGCCACTACGAGCTCACGGGCATATTTTTGGACATTGCCCAGGAGTTTGGGGTGAAGAGGATCTATACTCTGGGCGGCTACGGCACCGGCCAGTTCGTGGACAAGCCAACCGTTCTGGGTGCTGCCACCAGCACTGCCCTGGTCGAGGAGATGAAGGCCCAGGGAGTGGTGTTCCAGGAGAACGAGCCAGGCGGCGGGATCATCGGCGTAAGCGGCCTGCTCCTGGGACTCGGCCACCTCCGCGGGCTTGAGGCGGTCTGTCTCATGGGCGTGACCAGCGGATACCTGGTGGACCCCAAGTCTGCTCAGGAGGTCCTCAAGATCCTGACCAAGATCTTGGGGCTGGAAGTCAGCATGCAGGCCCTCGAGGAGCGCGCCAAGGAGATGGAGAAGATCGTGGGCAAGCTCCAGGAGATGGAGCGGGCTCAGGCACCTTATGAGTGTGGGGGCGAAGAGGATCTCAGATATATCGGCTGAGCTGGCAGAAGCTGCAAGGCGGCTTCTGGATCTGGCTTTGAGGGCAGGGGCAAAGGAGGCCGAGGTCTTCGGGCTGGAGGGTAGGTCAGTGG
>DATMZB010000244.1:0-10642 GCA_035560655.1 Methanotrichaceae archaeon
GGCACAAATCTTCCTTCCACATCAGGCCTCTTCCATCTCACCCGGCCCAGGGGAGTCAGGCACATGAAGACAGGAGCCGCAAACCTGCCTCTGCACACAGGTCCTGCACCGCCCTGGCTCTTCAGGAGGATGTGCCTCCTGGCAGGCAAGGTGACAGAGGCCCTTGTCTATGAGTACGGCCAGGATGAGTTTCTTCGCAGAATCTCTGACCCCTATTGGTTCCAGGCCATGGCCTGCACGCTGGGCTTTGACTGGCACTCATCGGGAGCCACCACGGTCACAACTGCAGCACTCAAGCTGGCCCTCTCCCCTCATACTCATGGCATAGCCGTGGCCGGCGGCAAGGGCAAGACCTCCATGAGGACGCCCCAGGATATCCAGGAGCAGGGCGAGTCTTTGGGCCTGTGCCCAAGGAAGGTCGATGAGCTGGTATACGCCAGCAAGATGTCCGCCAAGGTAGACTCTGCCCTGATACAGGACGGATACCAGATCTACCACCACGCATTCTTCTTCACTGAAGGGGGAAACTGGGCCGTGGTCCAGCAGGGCATGAACCAGGCAAATGCAAGGCGCTACCACTGGCTCTCTGACCAGGTGAAGAGCTTCGTTGAGGAGCCCCACAGTGCCATCTGTACAGACCGAAAGGAAGAGTGTGCTCTTGACCTGACTGCCAGGGAGAGCGAGGAGAATAGGCATGCCACTTTAGATCTGGTCAAGGACGGGCCAGCACGCCTGGCCGGCCTTTCCAAGCAGAGGTGTCTGACCGATTTCCTGGAGCCCTCTGTCCGGACTTCCGGCGGTATCGTCCCCCACATTCCAGAGCTGTCAATGCCCAGGAGGCACGGCCTGATGCCGTCAATAGATATTGGAAAAGACGGCATGAAGGCGCTGCAGGCCGCATATGAGATCCAGCCCCAGAACTACGAGGAGCTGCTGGCTCTGAAGGGCATTGGTCCTAGCAGAATACGGGCGCTGTCTCTCATATCGGAGCTGATTTACGGAGCCAGCCCCAGCTGGAAGGACCCTGCCAGGTACAGCTTTGCACACGGAGGCAAAGATGGCACCCCATTTCCTGTGGATAGAGAGACATATGATCACTCCATCAGCATGCTGAAAGAGGCCATAGATGGTGCTAAGATCGATAAGAAAGAGAAGTACGATGCCATCAAAAGGCTGAGGACGTATGCTGTTTTGGAGCAATGATCTCCTTAGGCGGCTTTTGGTTGGTCGGGTCATCCGCCATTATTTTTAAATGGACAATGCCCTCAGAAGAAAATGGATCATAAATATTCTCGGATTAGGGCTGCAGCCTTTGCATCTTGATGCTGGATGACCTGCACAGCTCTGCTGAATGTCAGAGTCCTTCCTGACGCTCATCTCTATTATAGCGCCTGATAATCCGGCCAATATCAGGCTGGCTCTTATGGACCAATGTTGGATAAAGCTCTTCTCTGCACAAGGTTTATGTCCTTTAAGCTGCACCGGGAGAGCAGTAATTTATGAGGAATGCTATGCGACTTTCGATGGACTTGGAGCTACAGGACGTACCAGGTCAGCTACTGCTGGCACTGCAGCCTTTAAGGGACAACAAGGCCAACATAATAACTGTGGTGCACCACAGAGACCGCAAGACCCCACGTGGCACGATACCTGTGCGTGTCGTCATCGAGGCAGATAGAGCCAGGATGGAGAGCATAAGGAACCAGCTGAAAGAGAATGGCATCTCCGTGGTCAGGGCTGGCGAGGACCGGCTGATAGAGGAGATATCTGTGGTATTGATCGGCCACATACTCAATAGCGACCTTGGAGATACCGTCAACAGAATAGACTCCACTGGCTATGCCGAGGTTATGGACCTCGCATTGACCATGACCGGCGTGGATGATCCATCATCGGCCTATCTGAGGATACGGGCCACTGGCAAGGATGAGATTCAAAAAGCGCTATCCATACTCCGCCAGGTAGGCTCTGAGAAGAAGCTCCTGGTCATAGAACCTATAGAAGCTGAGGCTGCATGAGAGATATCAAAGTCTCACTGGTCGGCTACGGCGTGGTTGGCCACGGAGTGGTAGACGTCCTGGAAAAAAAGAGGAATGTCCTAAATGATCTTGGTCTGAATCTGACCCTGGTGAGCATCAGCGACCACACAGGGACCATATATGATCCAAAAGGCATAAAGGCCGAGAAAGTTCTTGGTGAAAGAACTCTTCAGAACGTGGCAACATCCGGCATGAAGGGCAAGGAAGCCATATCCAGCGTTGACTCTGACCTGGTAATAGAGGTAACTCCAACCAATATCGTCCACGGCCAGCCAGGCCTTGGCCATATGGAGGCGGCCCTATCAAGCGGCAAGCATCTTGTGACATCAAACAAGGGTCCGCTGGTTCTGGCATTTAAAAGGTTGAGGCAGCTGGCAGATGAAAACAAGGTGCAGATGAAGTTCGAGGCAACCGTTGGCGGGACCATGCCTCTCATAAACCTTGTTGAGAAGACCCTTGTGGGGAACAAAATCCTTGGCATCCGCGGCATCTTCAACGGCACCTGCAACTATATACTGACAAGGATGGCCGAGGAGGGCATACCCTATACTCACGCCTTAAGCGAGGCCCAGGACCTGGGCTATGCAGAGGCTGATCCCACTTATGACGTGGAGGGAGTTGACACTGCAGGCAAGGTGACGATACTTGCCAATGCCATATTCGATATGGACATAAAGTACAGCGATGTGGACGTCACGGGCATCACAAGGGTGACTCCTGAGGCTCTGTCCCTGGCCAGGGAGAATGGCTATGTGATAAAGCTGATAGGCGATGTGCCGGCGCTCACAGTAAGGCCAACTCTTGTGCCAATTGGAAGCCCCATAGCGGTTGGGTCGACACTCAACTCAGCTGCCATCTACACGGACCTGTCTGGGACTATAACCGTGTCCGGACTGGGAGCCGGCTCAATTGAGACCGCAGCAGCCATACTAAGCGATATCATGAGCATATACAGCTAATGAAAATGACCAGCTTCCAGAGGTTCGCAGAGCTCTGCAAGGCAGTTGAGGGCACAAGCAGCACCCTCGATAAGATAGACCTGGTCGCAGCATTCTTAAAAGAGCTGGATGACGGCGAGCTGGCCATAGCTGCTGATTTCATCACAGGGACCGTATTTCCTGCATCAGACCTGGTGCTGGGGGTGGGTCCCGCAATCCTTTATGAGGCCATAGCCAGGGCCTGTGGCTGCTCTGCAGACGAGATCGACGATCTTTTAAGAAAGACCGGCGACCCCGGCACTGTGGCCTCAATGGTTGCAGAGAAGCGCCGGCCCCAGAACTTCGCGGCCTTTATTGGAAGCGATGGGCTCTCTCTTTCAGAGGTCTACCAGCGTTTTGCAGCCGTAGCAAAAGCCTCAGGACGCAGGAGCCAGGATGCCAAGGTCAAAAATTTGCAGTATCTTTTCGGCGAGGCCACGCCCCTGGAGGCCCAGTTCATAGCAAGGCTGGCCATTGAAGACCTGAGAATTGGAGTTGGCGAGGGCGGGGTCAGGGATGCCATAGCCAAGGCCTTCAACCAGCCAGCCGAGCTTGTGGAGAGGGGCTACAACCTGACAAACGACATAGGCCTGGTGGCAGTCAGCGCAAGAAAGGGCGATCTTTCAAATCTTGGCATAATCGTCTTCCATCCAATCAAGATGATGCTCTCCCAGATTGGGGAAAGCATACCTTCGGCCTTATCAGACCTCGGCACTGCCGCAGTGGAGTGGAAGTATGATGGAGCCAGGGTCCAGATACATAAGGATGGAGACCTGGTAAGGATTTACTCAAGGAGGCTGGAGAACGTCACCTCATCTCTGCCGGAGGTGATAAAGGCAGTTCACTCCCATGTGAAAGCCAAAAGCGTCATACTGGATGGTGAGGCTGTGGCCGTGGGACCTGACGGCAGGCCGAGGGCCTTCCAGGATATACTGAAGAGGTTTAGAAGGAAGTACAATGTCGAGAAGCTGGCAGCCGAGATACCTCTTCGCTTATTCCTGTTCGATATTCTTTACCTCGACGGTCAGACCCTGATAGATTTGCCCCTGTCAGAGCGCAGGTCGAAGCTTGTGCAGATAGCAGGAAAGGAGATCACAGCTGACCAGGTGCTGACCGAAGATGCCGGGGCTGTTGAGGCGATATATCACGACGCACTGAAGGCCGGGCATGAGGGAGTGATGCTCAAAAATCCCACATCCGTCTATGCACCAGGCAAGAGGGGCAAGAACTGGCTCAAGATCAAGCCAATCATGGAGACTTTGGACCTGGTTGTGGTGGGTGCGACCTGGGGCGAGGGGCGAAGGGCTACTTATCTTGGGTCTTACAGGCTGGCCTGCCTGGATCCCGAGACCGGAGACCTTCTGGATATCGGCTGGGTGGCAACTGGACTTACTGACGAGGCCCTGTCTGAGCTGACAGAGCTGTTCAGGGACAAGATCCTGGTCCAAAAGGGCATGGAGGTGGAGCTGAGGCCCAAGGTGGTCTTTGAGGTGGCCTATGAGGAGATCCAGAAGAGCCAGAACTACTCTTCGGGATATGCCCTGAGGTTCCCGAGGCTGATCACTGTCAGAGATGACAAGTCTCCTGAGGAGGCAGATACCCTGGCCAGGGTGACCTCGCTCTATAAGCTCCAGAGGGGACGCAATTCTTCTTAGAGGGTGGAAAAATGATAATCAAGAAGCTGGAAGAACTGAGTGATGAGGACCTTAAGGGCCTGCTGCAGAGGGAAGTAGGCCTTGAGGATGTCCTGCCGAAGGTGGGCGAGATACTCATGGATGTGGCATCGAACGGCGACAAAGCGCTCCTGGGCTACACAGAGAAGTTCGAGAAAGCTCATCTGGAGAGCCTGATGGTCACACAGGATGAGATAAGTGCCGCCTATGATGCCGTGGATGAGGACCTGCTGGAGTCGCTGGCCCAGGCTGCTGAGAACATCCAGGCGTTCCACTACGAGCAGAAGGAACGAGACCTGTGGATGACTGAGATTGAGCCGGGAGTGATGGTAGGCCAGAAGCTGGTGCCCCTGGACTCTGTGGGTGCCTACGTCCCTGGCGGCAGGGCGTCCTACCCAAGCTCAGCTCTGATGACAATCATTCCTGCCAAGGTGGCCGATGTCCCGAGGATCGTGGTCTGTACTCCTCCCAAGAGCGATGGAAGCATTGAGCCTTTGACCCTGGTCGCTGCTGATATTGCGGGCGCTGATGAGATCTACAAGCTGGGCGGAGCCCAGGCCATAGCTGCTATGGCATTTGGAAGCGAGACCATATCCAGGGTGAACAAGGTCGTGGGACCTGGAAACGTCTATGTCACAGCAGCCAAGATGCTCGTTCGCGGTGCTGTAGAGACTGACTTCCCCGCAGGACCAAGCGAGGTCTTAATTATCGCCGACGGGTCTGCAGATCCAGAGGTCATAGCCTCAGATATGATAGCCCAGGCCGAGCACGATCCAAGCTCCATAGCAGTCCTGGTAACGCCTGATGCTGGCCTTGCCAAAGAGGTCGCAGAAAGGGTGCAGGCGCAGGCTGAGTCTGCAGAGAGGACGGAGATAATCAAGCAGAGCCTTGAGCACGGGGCCATTCTCCAGTCCCACGACCTGGAAGATGCAGTGGACTTCTCAAACGCCTTTGCGCCCGAGCACCTGGAGATCATAACAATTGAGCCCTTCGAGGTTTTGAGAAACATACGCCATGCCGGAAGCGTATTCCTCGGCGAGTTCACGCCCGTGGCTGCAGGCGACTATGCAAGCGGCACAAACCACGTTCTTCCGACATCAGGATATGCCAGGGCCTTCTCTGGCCTGAACGTGGATCACTTCACAAAGAAGGTGACTGTGCAGATGATAACTGAAGAGGGATTAAGCCTGCTGGAGAATACCATAACCTCTCTGGCCGAGGCAGAGGGGTTGAAGGCACATGCCGAGTCTGTGAGGAGACGGCTGGAAAAGAGGTCTCCCTCTTAAATTTTTGTCTAGATCAACCCGCCGTCCATCTCATCTGCCTTTTTACAGCATTGCAGCTCCAGTACGGCCTTCAGCTCCTCAAGCTTTACAGGTTTGCTTATGTAGTCATCCATGCCGGCTGCAAGGCATTTCTCTTTATCACCATGAAGAGCATAGGCTGTGATGGCTACGATCTTAGGCCCAAAAGGCCAGCGTTTGCGGATGGCTTTTGTGGCCTCAAGTCCGTTCATGACTGGCATCCTGACGTCCATCAGGATAACATCGTAATGCTGGCGCTCCAGAGACTCCAGAGCCTCGGCACCGTTGGATGCTATGTCTGCTCTGTATCCAAGCTTCTTCAACATCTCCATTGTGACTTTCTGGTTGGATACATTGTCCTCTGCCAGGAGAATGCGAAGAGCGCTGTGATCTGCCACTGCTTCAGCCTCGGCGAGCTCTTGAACCGATCTCTGGTTCATAGCTTTTATCAGGACGTCATAAAGCTGTAAGGGCTTGATGGGCTTTGTCAGGTGGGCTGCAGATTCAATCTTTGGGCGGCGGCCTACCTGGGAGAGCACCACCAGAGGCATGGATCTGCAGTACTTTCTGATCTCCTCTGCTATGGTCGGCCTGGTCAGCCCTGGGACTCTGGAGCTCACTATTGCCAGGTCGAAGGCGCCTTCTCTTTGAACCTGCATCAGTGCCTCTCTTGGAGTTGCCACGACCATGGGCACCATGCCCCAGACCTGCGCCTGGCGTCCGAGGATCTTCCTGCAAAGCCTGCTGTCATCGACTATGAGAACCTGCTTGCCGCTCAGCTGTGGATGTGCTTTTTTAAGCAGGCAGTGGTGAGTGCTCTTCTCGCCATCTGCTGTGATTGTGAAGCAGAACTTGGATCCAAGGCCTAGCTCGCTGTCGACCCAGATCTTGCCTCCCATTAATTCAACCAAGCGCTTGCAAATGGCCAGTCCAAGTCCGGTTCCCGGATACTTTTTGGCATACGATTGATCGACCTGGCTAAAGGCATGGAAAAGCTTGCCCATGGACTCCATGGGGATTCCAACCCCCGTATCCCTGATCTCAAATGAGATCTCGTAGCCTCCTGAGTCCAGCGACCTGCCTTTGATATAGGCCTCCACCTCGCCCCGCTCTGTGAACTTGACGGCGTTATCCAGAAGGTTGGTCAGGACCTGGCGCAGCCTTGCAGGGTCGCCTATGATAATCTCCGGAACGACGCCGTCCATGGCATAGGCCAGATCCAGGTTCTTGTCAGCGGCTTTGGCAGTTACCAGGTCCAGGGCATCCTCTATGCATCTCCTGAGGTCGAACGGCTGGTACTCAAGCTCTGCCTTCTCCCTCTCAAGCTTGGAGAAGTCCAGGACCTCGTTTATGAGCGTCAGGAGAGAGTCGCCGCTGTTTCTTATGGTCTCTAAAAAATCCTTCTGATCTGCAGTCAGGGGCTCATCCAAGAGGAGGCTTGTCATGCCAATTATGGCGTTCATTGGAGTTCGAAGCTCATGGCTCATATTTGCCATGAAGGAGGCCTTTGCCTGGACCGCTGCCTCGGCAGACTCTTTGGCCGCAATCAGGTTGTTCTCAAGCCTTTCGTGCTCTGAGATCTCGGCTAAAAGCTCCTCATTTATCACCTCGAGCTCCTCTTTGGCCTGGGACAGCTCAGATGTCCTCTCCTTGACTCTTGCCTCTAAATCGTCATGCGACTCGCGCAGGATCTCCTCAGCAAGCTTGAGATCGCTTATATCCGCCAGGGTGACAACACAACCTACGATCCTGTCATCAGCGCCCCTGAGAGGGCCTGAGTTCAAGAGAAGATAAAATACTTTGCCATCTTCTCTCTCAAACCTGACCTCATCTCTGAGAAGGATTGATCCCTGCAGTGCTGCAGAGACTGGCGAGATCTTTTCATCGGCAGAAGAGCGCTCCAGATCAAAAACTTCATCGAAGTGCTTAAATGTAGGATCGCGCCCGCAGATCCGGGATGCCATATTGCTGAACCTGATGATCTTTCCCTGATCGTCACAGACTACAACAGCCTCAGCAGCCTGTTCTATGATGGATCTGGCAAGCTTCTCTGCTGCCACCATCTCCTCGTTCCTCTTCTGCTCTGTCAGGTCTGTAAACACCAGGCACCAGGCTCTCTGGCCTTCCTCAATCTTAAGCTCGCTTACCGAGAGGTATGTAGGAAGAGTTGTTCCATTCCTAGGCTGAAGAGCTATCTCTCTGCTGCCCAGGCCGTGCTGCAGCAATGCCTCGAAGAGGGCCAGGTGAGACGGCTCAATGAAAGGCTGGATAGCCGACCCAAGGACTTCAGGAAGCGATGTCTTCGTCATATCTGCAAAATGGCGGTTGCAGTAGAGTATTATCCTCTCCTGGCTCAGTATGACCGCCCCTTCGTTCATAGTCTCTATTAGAATGCGATATGCATGATCAGCGCCCTCTAATGTGAAGACCTGCTCGCCCCCAGGGCCTGAGACCACCAGGGCATCCACCTCGCCGCCGCTTATGGCACGAGTGAGCTCTTCAGCATCGTGGAGGCGGGACTTCAGCTCTCTGATCTCCTCTAAGAGCTCCTGATTTGATCTCAGCCTTTCCTCGGCAGCCATTTCACGATTTCCGGCGCTCATATCTCCTCATGATGAGATTATTCAGTCCTTGCTTCTTTCAGTCTTTGCTTCTCAGGTCCATTCCTACAAGGACTCGCTCGGTATTGGCCATGTTGCCTATGAGCTTCCTTAGAGGCGGCGGCAGCTCCTTGACCAGTGTGGGGGCAGCTACGATCTGGCCGTCCTTGGCAAAGACTGGCTGCTGGTAAATATCAACCACTTCAAGCTTGTACCTGCCCGAAAGGTGCTCTTCACATATTGCCTTTATATTTTCCACGGCCTTCATCGACTTTGGCGTCATTCCAGCGACGTATAGGCGCAGCACATATTTCTCCTGGTCCATCCGTGCCAGTGCCTCTTCGAACTCTTCAGTTGAGCTCTTAATCGCGGTATCTCTCACAGGTCTCCTCCGTTGGTCGTCATTTGGCCGGGCGCAGGTCAAGTCCCACGAGGACACGCTCGGTATTGGATAAGTCTCCAATGATCTTCCTCACTGGTGGTGGAAGCCTCCTGACCTGGGTTGGTATGGCCAGTATCTGGTCTCCCTTGGCAAGTGTCGGGTTCTCTAAGAGGTCTATGACCTCAATTCGGTACCTGCCTGCCAGGTGCTTCTCGCAGATCCTCTTGAGGTTGGCAAAAGCGGCCAGGCTCTTCTTGGTCTGGCCTGCCACGTAGAGCCTCAGTATATATGTCTCCTCCCCAGCCGTTGAGCTGATCTCCACATCTGCAGAGTTTTGCCCTGCTTCTGCTGCCTCTACATCGTCTGCCATCTCGCTCCTCTCTAAAATGCCTGGGCCATCGTCCTTTCTCAGCCGCACCATATCGCCACGGCTGTGGGCCAAGACCGCCTTCTTCTGGTCACTCTGGGCTGTGATCTTGATAAGCTCTCGTTTTCAGTCTCAAATTATGAGTTCAGGATAGTTATATGGGCATTAAGAGATTTGAGCTTACGCTCAAGCTCTCTTTTACAGCGATCGATCTCATGCTCATAGGTCGTAGCGTCAGCCATCTCGCTTGCCTCCTGCGCAGCCCTGGATGTGCCCATGAGGAGGCTGCCTGCGGGTCCCAGGTATACGTCCTTGAGGTCCACGTCGTTTTCTGTAAAGACGAGCTCTCTCGTCTGGTTGGAATGGGCCATGCTCCTGGAGTTCACAACCGAGATGCTGCGGTTGCGCTCGCTATCGCTCTCCATTAAGCTCAGCTTGAGCCAGGTATCCATAAGAGATGAGACGCCCTGTCCGGACTCTAAACTGTTCTCACTGCTGATCAGGCTGGTGCATAGAGTTGTTATGCCCATCGTCTTCGAGTTATCGACCATCCTGTAGAGCATGGACCTTACATCGCTCTCTGTTCCCACATTGACCAGGTTGGTGATGGGATCTATGATCACAGATCCCGGACGGAGCTTCTCCACAATCCTTCGCATCTCCACTAGATGGATCTCCAGGCCATAAGCCATAGGCCGTGAGGTATGTATATGCAAGAGCCCTGACTTAACCCAGGGCTCGATTGTGACTACTGGCGTTACTCCCCTGTCCTTCAGCCACCTAAAGAGCCTTATAAGTATTGAGTCTACGGCGCTTCCAAGCCTTATGAAGAGCCCCTCTAAATCGTACTCGCCTGTCTCTTCAATCTCGCTACTGTCTATGTGCACATAATCCAGAAGAGCTTTCTTCCTGGCTGAGAGGTCCTCCATGCATATTCCAAGCGATGCAAAATTCTTGGAAAGCCCATCCTCGGAGGCCGTGAACACTCCCGGCCCGTCATAAGGGATAGCGCCCCGGGCCAGGAACTGCATCGAGATAAGGGTCTTGCCGCTGTCTGCGCTGCTGCATATCAGTGTGATATGACCCTTGGGAAGTCCTCTATCAGTAATCTCATCCAGGCCTGAGACTCCTGTAGGCGACTTTTCTAACTGTTTAAGCGATCTATTTGATAATCCTGTGACCTTCTCTCCCTCACTCATGGGGGCGCTCCTTAAGCGATAATCAGGTGCATCCGGGGCGATCATCTCTAAGGCCGGTGCCCTGCCTTCTGCATGGATTGCATTCACGTCTCTTATATTTC
>DATMZB010000245.1:0-2181 GCA_035560655.1 Methanotrichaceae archaeon
AATTGAGAGGGATACAGATGGGCGCCCCATCAGGATGGTGGGGACCCAAACAGATATCACAGAACGCAAACGAAGCGAGGTGGCGGTTGCAAAGAGCGAGGAGAAGCACCGTCTGGTTGTGGAAAATGCCAACGAGGCAATCCTCGTAGCCCAGGATGGGTTCGTCAAGTTCGCCAACCCGGCTGCATCGAGGATAGAGGGACGCACTCTGGATGACCTCATGGCCCGCCCGTTCTATGAGTTCGTACATCCCGATGACAGGGCAGTTGTTGCAGATAGGCACCATCGCCGGCTTGCAGGAGATGAGGTTGAGGACATTTACACATTCCGTGTATTGACCGCTGACGGCAATGTACGCATTGTGGAGATCAATGCTGTTCGCATCGAGTGGCAAGGCCAACCCGCAATCCTCAACTTCCTGAGCGATATCACCGAGCGCAGGCTTGCTGAAGACGCACTCAAGGCCTCTTTAAAGGAAAAGGAAGTGCTTCTCAAGGAGATTCATCATAGGGTAAAGAATAATCTTCAAATAATCTTCAGCATGCTTAACCTTCAGGGCAGACGCACCCATGACGAGGGTGCCAGGAGAGCATTGGCAGATTGCCAGAACAGAGTCAAATCTATGGCTCTGGTTCACGAGAGTCTATATAGATCCGAGGACCTGGGCAGGGTGAACTTCGCAGATTATATAAAAAGCCTGACAGAGTTCTTATTCAGCTCTTTTGAATCTGATACAAGCAGGGTTAGCCTGAAGTTAGCTTTGGATAAGGTCTCTCTTGAAATTGACCAGGCTATCCCATGCGGCCTCATCATCAATGAGCTTGTCACTAACTGCCTCAAGCACGCTTTTCCGGACGGGAGGCGCGGCGAGATTGAGATTGAGCTGCAATCATTAAATGGCATGATCGTGCTGGACATTAGAGATAATGGGATCGGGTTGCAGGCCGATAGCATCCGCTCTCAGGACATTGGATCACTGGGTTTGAAGCTAGTAAAATCTCTTGTAAAACAGCTCAAAGGGACAGTAGATACAGATCTCAGCAGCGGCACTGAGTTCAGGATAACATTTGCTGTGGACTGATGCGATCAGAGAACTTTCATGGGATGTGGTTCCCGCAAGTCAGGTGCTATTATAGTATTTTACCAAACGATTTAGACCTGGAAAGACGGACCAAACATGAGTTGAGTTCTCAAGTACACTCATGCCCAAATAAGGCCCTGCTCAGTTCACTTTTATATTAGCTCTATGCCTGCGATTCTGGGGCAGTTGCCCCCCGACCCCCTTTGGGGGGGACATTTCGGACAATATGCAATCTCTGTTAGGTGGCTGTTTTATGGACGGATCGCATATCAGAGGGAGCTTAAAAGATGCCGAATTTATACGAATTTGGTGCCAACATTCTCTTGCAGTACCTATGGCATACATGCTTAGGGGTTCTCCCCAGAGGCGCAGAGCATAGCATATAGGAGATGATTGTACCTCACGGCGATTCAGGCGATGGATGAATGTTCCTGATATCGATTGAAGATGTTAAATGTAATCCATTTGGTAAAGCACTATAGATGCTGCTTAAGAGGCCATTTTTAGCGAGCGCTTATGATTCCAGCATAAGATATTTACTATCTCAAAGCCCTTCTCCGCCCATGAGATTACTAATCTCCCTGGCAGTGATTCTCCTGGCCATATCTGCATCCTGCGCAAATGCAGCTCTGGATTACCCAACTGCTCAGAAATATGTAGATAACTACAACAGCAATGTTGAAGCCGCTCCAGCAGCGCTTAAGGAGCTCCTTGGCAGCGAGCGCGTGGAGCTCGATGTGGCCATGACCAATGGCAGCACATTTCAGGTCGGCTTCGAGATAAATAATGCCAAGATAGTGAAGATGTATCCAGGAGGCATTCAAAGCCCGACTATAGATATAGGCATTACTGAAGATGCCATGAATACAATAGGAAGCTCGAATGATAAGGTAACCGCATTCCAGAGTGCGATGAGCAGCGGCCAGGTGACTATCACAAGTGATAACCTCTTCACAAAAATAAAGCTAGGAGTTGTTCTGTCCAGCATGAGCGTTCTCAAGTTCTTCAATGGTGTCCTATGATGAGTTGGCTTTAAATAGCACTCTTTATTTAATATTCTTCTTTACCTCGAAAGGGAGCGGAGAGGGGCGGAAGGCCCC
>DATMZB010000246.1:0-5505 GCA_035560655.1 Methanotrichaceae archaeon
AGATGAGGCTGTGTACGTGGGCCCGTCACCTTCGTCGCAGAGCTATCTGAAGATTGATAATATCATCAAAGCGGCCATAGAGACCGGCGCAGAAGGCATCCACCCAGGCTACGGCTTCCTATCTGAGAACACCAAGTTTGCGGCAGCCTGTGAGGAAAACGGCATAGTCTTCATAGGTCCTCCTGCAGGTGCCATAGATGCTATGGGGTCTAAGATCACTGCCCGCCAGACCATGAAGAAGGCAGGCGTCCCCATAGTGCCCGGCATTGAGGATGGGGTTTCAGATCCAGAGCAGGCCATGGACATTGCTGACAATATCGGCTATCCTGTCATGCTCAAGCCCGCCTTTGGAGGCGGCGGAATAGGCATGAAGGTAGTTCCAAGCAAGGACGAGATGCTGGCTGCATTCACATCAGCCCAGTCTATAGCCAAATCTGCATTTGCTGACGGGACACTATACATAGAGAAGTATCTGGAAGAGCCAAGGCACATAGAGTTCCAGATACTGGCCGATAAAAAACACAATACCATCTACGTCTCAGACAGGGAGTGCTCCATTCAGAGGCGCCACCAGAAGCTCATAGAGGAGTCTCCCTCTCCGGTCATGACCCCTGAGCTCAGAAAGAGGATGGGCTCAATAGCAGTCCAGGCTGCCAAGGCCATCGGCTATGTCAGCGCCGGAACTGTGGAGTTCATGTATTCCAAGGGCGACTTCTACTTCCTGGAGATGAACACCAGGCTCCAGGTAGAGCATCCAATAACAGAGATGGTTACAGGCGTAGATCTTGCAAAAGAGCAGATACTGGTGGCCTCTGGCGAGGACCTGGGATATGCTCAGGACGACATCGAGATCCGCGGCTGGGCTATAGAGTGCAGGATCAATGCCGAGGACCCCTTGAACGACTTCGCCCCATCTCCTGGAAGGATAAAGAGATACAGGAGCCCTGGTGGACCAGGCATAAGAGTAGACAGTGGCGTCTATACTGGGTACGTCATACCTCCTTACTATGACTCCCTCATATCCAAGCTGGTGGCTCAGGGCCAGGACAGGAAGGAGGCCATAGCCAGGATGGAGCGGGCATTATTTGAATATATAATCGAGGGCGTCAACACCAATGTCATCTTCCATAAGGCAGTGATGAGGAATGAGAGGTTCAGGCGCGGTGACATCGACACCAACTTCATCAAAGATGAGAACATAATAGATGCCGTGAAAGATGTGGCTAAAGATGATTATGCCAAGGGCAAGTCGCTGGCCTCAGCTTTAGGTGCAGACAACAGGAAGATCGCGGCAATCTCGGCAGCAGTCGACGCCTATATGTCTCAGCAGAGCTCAAAGACGTGAGCAGACTACAATGGACCATGACGATATCCTGACCTATCTCATAGATAGAGCTGGAAGCTGGGTATCCGGAGAGGAGATGGCATCTCACCTGAGGGTCTCCAGAACCGCGGTCTGGAAGCAGGTCCAGCATCTGCGCACATTAGGGTATGATATTGCATCATCCACCAACAAAGGGTATTGCCTGGAAGAGAGGCCTGACCTACTCGACCCCGAGATCATAAGGTTTGGCCTGAATACAAAGAGGCTGGGCCAGAAGATCCTGTGCTATAAAGAGGTAGGCTCAACCAACGAGCTGGCCGGCTCCATAGCCAGGTCATCTGATGATGGGACCGTGGTCCTCTCCGAGACCCAGAGCGAGGGGCGGGGCCGCCTGGAAAGGATGTGGCACTCGCCTGCAGGCGGGGTGTGGATGAGCCTGATCTTAAAGCAGAGGATTCCTCTTGACCAGGTTCCAAGGATCAATATGGCTGTGGGAGTGGCCCTGGCAAGAGCCTTCATGGACCTCTATGGCCTGAAGGCGGGAATAAAGTGGCCCAACGACCTCCTGATAAACGACCGCAAGCTCTGCGGGATACTCATGGAGATAAGCTTGGAGACCAATGAGCTTGAGCATGCAGTAATAGGAATTGGCATAAATGCCAATGTGGACCTGGAGCTTTATCTGCCTGAATGGAACGCAACCTCGCTGGCCAAGGAGATCGGCCATAAGGTCTCCAGGGTAGAGCTGGTCCAGAAAATATTGGAGGAGATCGAGAAGGCCCTGGAGGATGTGACCTCTGAGGAGATCTCTGAAGAGTGGCGCAGACGCTCGGCTACGCTCGGGCGGTATGTCAAGATCGCCTCCCGAACTGGGGACATCTACGGCGAGGCGGTCTCCCTCTTGGATGATGGATCTCTCTCTATCAGGCTGGCTGATGGCCAGATGCAGAGAATCCTTGCTGGAGACTGCATCCACCTCAGGGATTGCAAGCCCCAGATGCCGTATGGCACTGGAATGGTCAACCTCAAGCTTTGAGGATGAACTAAATGAGAAAGAAAAAGGTTGATGGCATAGCCAGGGATACACTGGATTTCATTATGGAGACCTGCCGTTCTTCCATGCCCAATGAGTTTGCAGCTCTGCTGCGGGCTGAGAAGGGCATCATCACTGAGGTAGTATACCTTCCAGGCACGGAGCCCTCCCGCATGAGCGCTCTAATAAGGCTCTATATGCTTCCCAATATGCAGGTTGTGGGATCGGTGCACAGCCATCCTTCCTCAAATATTGCTCCTTCCTCTCAGGATCTTCTCCTCTTCACGAGGACCGGAGATTATCACATAATAGTCGGCCCGCCATTTGATGAGCACTCCTGGGCCTGCTACAATGCCCTCGGTGAAAAAAGAGACCTGCCAGTGGTCGATGTGGAGTTCGATTCGAGTGAGGAAGACTTTTGATAAGGGTAGTGGCTACAGGCACCTTTGACCTGCTCCACCCAGGTCATATCCTCTACCTTGAGAGATCAAAGGCCCTGGGAGACGAGCTGGTGGTCATAGTAGCCAGGGATGTCAACGTCACCCATAAGCCCAGGCCAATAGTGCCCGAGAACCAGAGGCTCAAGATGATATCAGCTCTCAAAACGGTGGACAGGGCAATCCTCGGCAGCCAGGATGATACATTCAAGCCCATAGAGGAGCTTCATCCCGACATCATAACTCTGGGCTTTGACCAGCACTTCGATCAGGCGGCGCTGGAGGAAGAGCTGTCAAAGCGGGGTTTGAGCACAAAGGTGGTCAGGATCGAGGCCCATGACGCCTGTGAGCTTTGCAGCTCTCGAAAGATCCTGGGAAAGATACTTGAACACTACAGAGCCAGGTGAGACTGGCTGGCGTCAGATACTTATATAGATCTCTCGTTCCCGAGGCGGTATGGCCAGAGTTGCAGTTGGCGGCACATTCGACCCCATTCATGATGGGCATCTTGCGCTCCTTGGCAGGGCCTTTGAGCTTGGCAAAAACGGCACTGTAGTCGTAGCCCTGACCTCGGACGAGATGGCCAGGGATCACAGGACACGGCCGGTAGAGGATTTTGAGGTGAGACGCCAAAACCTCAAAAATACGATTAAGGACCGCTTTGGGATCAATGGGACGAGGATAGAGAAGTTAAACGACCTCTGCGGATCTGCCATAAGCGAAGATTTTGATTATATTGTAGTCTCTCCAGAGACCGAGCCCATAGCTCTTAGGATAAACCAGCTAAGGGTAGAGCGGGGCCTAAAACCCATTGAGATATCATTGGTTGAGTATCAGCTGGCTCAGGATCACATAAGGATCAGCTCTACCAGGATCTCAGAGGGGAAGATAGATTCTCATGGGAAGCTGCTAATCTAGCAGATTGCGAGCTAAGCTATTCTGCCCTCGATTGAAGAGGCATGAAAGCTGATCGGTTGGATAGAATCATCTCAACTTTTCAACTGCTAAAGCCTTTAGTCTTTCTAGTGGTGCTTCAATGCCGTGGGTGCAGTCCACTCAATTGAACTCCTGGCCCGCCCTTTATTCACCTGAGAGATGCAGGAGCTGCAAACTAAGCCTTTACCCTCTTTTTCAACTCGCCTTTTATAGACGAAACAGTATTCCCTATGAAGTACCTGGGCGGCGTCCTCCTCCCCAAAATCTTGGTCCTCCCAGCAAGAATTGCCTGTATCACCTCATCCAGGCTCTCAGCATCGATCCCAGTCACGCCCATCCCCACAGTCTCGGCGTAGTGCGAGTCGCTCCCCGCCACCATCGACATCCTCCTCGACTTGGCCTCGATCTTAGCCCTGGCATTGGCTATCCCAAATAAATGCTTGGAGTTGTAAACCTCTACAGCATCCACCTTTGGTATCCTCCACAGTGCATGCCTGAATGGATGGAATGGATGAGGCACATCAGCTATCCCTCCCAGGTCGTGGGCTATCTCAATGGTCTCCTCCGGGCTCCGGCCTTTTGGCGGCAGCTCGCTTACACCCAGGACTAAAAGATGGCCCTCAGAGGTCGTCACCTCAGCCCCTGGGATGATCACCAGATCCAGCTTCCTCTCCTTGACGTACCTCAGGGCAGGCGCGCAGCCTCTCATGGTATCATGATCAGTGATGGCAATGCCGCTTAACCCTCTCTTAGAAGCAGCTTTGATTATATCCTTCACATCGGCACGGCCATCAGAGTATCTTGAATGTATGTGAAGATCGAATTTCATGTCTGGTTAAATCTATCCCGGCGCAGTTATATAGCCTTTGATCGCGCTGGAGGCAGCGGTTGCTGGCGAAGCGAGGTAAACGAGTCCGCCTTTGCCCATCCTTCCAGGGAAGTTGCGGTTGGAGGTGGCCAGGCAGACCTCTCCTTCTGCCAGAACGCCCATATGAGCTCCCAGGCACGGTCCACAACCCGGAGGAGCGATCATGGCTCCTGCCTCCACCAGGATCTCGATTATGCCCTTTTTGAGCGCCTCTATCAGAACCTCTCTGGAAGCAGGTATGACCAGGGTCCTGGCTGTTACCTTGTGGCCCTTGATTATCCTGGCTGCTATCTCCAGATCTTCCAGCCTGCCGTTTGTGCAGGTGCCTATGAACACCTGGTCTATCTTTGTGCCCTCGAACTCTGAGACGGGCTTGACGTTGTCAACCCGGCAGGGGTAGGCTATCTGGGGCTCAAGATCAGTGATATCATATTCAAGCTCAGAATCGTAAGACCCAGGGTCTGAGAATACAGGCCTGTACTCCTCTCTGGCTCTTCCTTTGAGATATGCGTCCGTTTTTTTGTCAGGCGGCACTATGGCCGCCTTTGCTCCCATCTCGACGCCCATGTTGCAGATGGTCATCCTGCCTGAGATGCTCATATCATCGATTGTCGGACCAAAAAACTCGACTGCATTGTAAGTGGCGCCGTCGGCTCCAATATCCCCAATGATCTTCAGGATCAGGTCCTTGGCTGAGACATAGGGCTTCGGTTTTCCTGTGATTTTTATGCCAATAGTCTCAGGAACCTTGAACCATAAACGTCCCCGGGAGTAGATCTCGGCCATATCTGTGGCGCCAACGCCAGTGGCAAAGGCTCCAAAGGCTCCATAGGTGCAGGAGTGAGAGTCTGCGCCGACTATGAGCTTACCGGGCATGGCAAAACCCTGCTCGGGGAATACCTGGTGG
>DATMZB010000247.1:0-2591 GCA_035560655.1 Methanotrichaceae archaeon
GTCTAAAGGCTCTGTAAATATTTCAGATTTCCCAGACGGACCACTCTTCTAGAAGGATCACAATCTCAGGCATCTGGGGGATAATTGACTCTTTGAAAAACCCGGGCATATCATAGACATGGAAAGAGCCAATCAGGGATAGGTGGGTGCAACATAGCTGCCTCCCTTGAAGATCAGGGTGCATTCATGGCTTCCATCCGGCAGGCGCACAGTATCACCCTGCCAGTCTCTGTAGACTTTTCCATCCAGCCTGACCTCACTTAGGCTCTGGGTGCAATGGATAAGTCCCATGCCGTTGCTGGTAACTTTCCTGAATGCAATCTCTCTGTGAGAATAATCCATGAACACATCTCTCATGAAGGCTACATCGTTCAGGTATGCAGTAGAAAACGGCTCTTCAGAATAGTCTCCTTCAGGGAATATCTCCCAGCCCATCTTTACATTAGGGGTAGTTTGGAAGATGAGGGTGACAAGAGACGAGAACTCATCGCATGCTGAGATCACAGCCAGCCCAAAGTACTTTTCATCCGGCTGGAGTGTGTCCACATCAACATCTGTGTGATAGCCATACCTGTGATAGTGGTGTACCCTGACTGCATCCACATGCCTCCAGACCTTTTCATTCCAGAGATCGTCTGACGGCCTGAAAGCTCCAAGGTTTAGCATTCTCAGCATCACATAATTGGTAGTTCTAAAGCTGGCAAAGACCAGGGACTGGGCATTACGTGCACTGCTGCCATCAGTCTTGGTCCCATGCCTGAAGAGGTGGTTTGTATAGGACATGCCTCTGCCCAGCCAGAAGGTGTTCATATCCCGGTAGACCCTTGGAGTGTAATCCCTGCCGGCGATCTCGCCTGCATAGATCAGGCTCATATCCAGCTTGTGCCAGTTCGTCTCCAGCAATGGCACTGATGGCCTGCCTGTATCTACATCAACCCTGTATACGAAATATCCAAAGCGACCACCTGCCCGATTCCAGTAGCTACTGTAGGCAGCTGATGAGTAATCCCCAATTATCCTCTTAAACTGCGGATCGTGGGTGAGATAATAGTAATATATGTAAGCCCTGAGGAGCTCGCCAGTTGCGTACAACTGAGTATCGTTGCTGGTCGTCTGCAAGCTCACTGAGTCGAAGCTGGTTGGCACCAGGTCATATCTCGTCCTCTTATTATTCCAGATAGAGAGCAATATATCCCTGCTCTTATTTAGAAAGGCCTGGTTTTCAGTTGCCTGATAGGTGCGGAGAAGGCCAATGACTGCTATAGATATGGTGCCCCTGTCGCCGCCGTTGGAGGGCAGGCCGCTTATGGTCTCTGCCACAGAGCCGCCAGGATAAATCGATCCATAGGGGATATCGTTTTTGCTGAGCCCATAGTGGATTACGCCGTAGGCCACCTCTTCAGCAAGAGGCCTGAAAGAGGGATCATATATCGCCAACTCGGCAATGGCTGGCAGGATATAATAATTCAGGTCGGTAGGATCGGTTTTGCTGACACCAGTCCTGTAGCTGTATTTGCAGATGATGCCTCTGTCATTGAGCATATTTTGCTCTATGGATCTGGCTGCATCCCTGGCATATTCAAGATAGGTCTCATTATGGGTGATCTTATACATAGACAGCCCATCCTGGAGCAGCTGAGGATACAGCCAGTCTGAAGGCCCTCTCTTGGCATCGAAAAGGGGAGTTAAGTTCTCCCGGCCGCATCTCCTGGTGATGAAGAGAGTTCCATTGAAGCCGTGGCTTGCACTCTCTACAGCATATTCCCAGGTTACCTCCATTCTCCCCTGCCCATTGATCGGGATTGAATCCAAGCCGCTCTCTGCTTTGACTGAGCTGTGGAGAGATATCACATTGAAGGCTACTAATAGAAGAGCAATAGACAGCAGCACAGCCAGGCTCCATCTTCTCGCTCCTATATGTGACGCATCTTGAGTCATTTTTCTCTCCCTTCACACCACAGGCATCCAGAAAGAATATCAGATACTGGCAGCAATTTTAGAAGAACGCCATGGCAGACAGCGGACCATAGGCCATATTAGATAGCTAATATCTGTTATCCCCCAGCTATATAATTTTAATGTCATCGGATGCGGAGAGTGCTCTGACAGGTACTAACACTTGGCAAAATAGTTAATCAAATAGTTAACCCTGCCATGGAATGAGGTAATCAGCCGCATATATTTTGTAATGCTCTGTAAATGACCGGACTGAAGCAGAATTGTTCTAACTTGATCGCCCTTGATCTTCAGGTCTGTACCATATGCCCTGGAATATGGATCAAGGCCTTAACCCTAAAGCGCATTCATGGGTGCTCCCTCAAGACTCAAAATGAGGGCACGAATCTCAGAAGAACCGCCCTTGCTTTTTGGGCGAGGCACTACCAAGCTTCAAATTGAGAGTACGAATCTCACTGGCCATCAATGCGTCGACTAAAGAAGAATCAAAACAGCCTCAAATGTAGAGCAGCAATGCAGGCTGAAGAGATGGGCGCGGAGATTGGCTCAAAGGAAGAGCACTGAGCAAGCACCAGATGGCGGTTCAGGACTAAGACAAAGCGCATTCGATGTGATCCAAAGCGAAAGTGTATCAT